>JAEUSO010000100.1 GCA_016788605.1 Candidatus Kapaibacterium sp.
CAAGATAAAGTAAATTCTTGATGTGATTATCTTGCAAATCATTGACCATTTTGTAGTTAAACGAAGGACATGAAAATATCAAAACAGCTGGTAAAACACTTCGATTGATGTACAGCAGGTAGAAGAAATTCCATCTGATTTAGTAACCGCAAGTGGCAGTGGAATAGACCCTAACATTTCTGTTCAATCAGCTAAAGTACAGGTTAGGCGAATCGCCAAGACACGTAACATCAATGAGCAAATCATTCATAGTATTATTGAACAACAAACACAAAAGCCACTACTTGGTTTATTCGGTACAGAAAAAGTAAACGTTCTCAATCTCAATCTTCAACTTGATAAAATTTCAAATACAAAATGAAAAAGATCCTACTAATACTGTTGTCAATTGTACCGTTGAGTGTTTTTGCACAAACTGAGAGTGCTAAAAATCCATTTTCGGTGAATGGATATATCGAAACCTATTATAGCTATGATTTCGGTAATCCTGCTGAGAACAACCGTCCCGGTTTTGTTTATTCGCACAACAGACACAACGAAGTAAATCTAAATCTTGGATTTATTAGAGCAATGTATCAAACGGAGAGGGTTAGAGCTAACCTTGCTTTGATGACTGGTACGTATGCAAATGCCAATCTTGCGGCAGAACCAAATACACTAAGGAACATCTTTGAAGCTAACGCCGGCGTTAAACTTTCACAATCTGATAATCTCTGGATAGATGCAGGTGTTTTCGCATCTCATATTGGTTTTGAAAGTGCCATAGGCAAGGATTGCTGGAACTTGACAAGAAGTATTATGGCGGACAATTCGCCATACTTTCTGAGTGGAGTAAAGATTTCCTATACAAGCGATAACCAGCAATGGTTTTTGAGTGGTTTGATATTAAATGGTTGGCAACGAATCCAGCGTGTTAATGGAAATAGCGCACCTGCATTTGGTCATCAGGTTACATTCAAGCCAAATTCATCTATTACATTAAACAGTAGTTCTTTTATAGGAAGCGACACACCGGACAGTATCCGCCAAATGAGATACTTTCACAACTTTTACGGACAGTTTCAAGTGCATGAAAAACTGGGAATAATACTTGGTTTTGATATAGGGGCGCAACAAAAAGCCAAAGGTAGCAGTGAGTATAATCTTTGGTACACTCCGGTATTGATTGCAAAGTATTCTGTAAGCGATAAAATGAGTATCGCGGCAAGAGCTGAATACTATAACGATGCCAATCAAGTGATTATATCAACAGGCACCGCAAACGGATTTCAGACGTATGGCTATTCTCTAAATATTGACTATCAACTAATGGATAACGTAGTATGGAGAATTGAAGGGCGTGGCTTTTCGAGCAAGGATGAGATATTCAATATGGATAAGCAACTCAGTACACAAAATTATTTTCTCACAACCGCTTTAGCTGTTTCGTTGTAAATGAGTGATAAAGATAAAACCGTTCAGCATTTTCTTGATTTAATTAAAAAATCAAGACGCGGTAAATTCAAAGTGTACATCGGTATGAGTCCGGGTGTAGGCAAAACGTACCGCATGTTGCAAGAAGCTCACACATTACTTAAAAATGGTATTGATGTGAAAATAGGTTTTATCGAAACACATAACCGCAAGGAAACACATGAATTACTGGATGGCTTACCGGTAATCCCACGTAGAAAACTGTTCTATAAGGGCAAAGAGTTGGAGGAAATGGATGTTCATGCAATTATCAATTTGCGCCCCGAAGTTGTGATTGTTGATGAGTTAGCACATACCAATATAGAAGGCAGTGCCAATGAAAAGCGTTGGCAAGATGTTGTGGATATTTTATCGGCTGGTATAAATGTTATTTCAGCAGTGAATATTCAACATATAGAAAGTTTAAATGAGGAAATCAAAGAGATAGCCAATATAGAAGTAAGAGAACGAATCCCTGACAGTGTGTTAGCTCAAGCAGATGAAGTAGTAAATATAGATTTAACCGCCGAAGAGCTTATTACTCGATTAAAGGAAGGAAAAATCTATTCAAAAGATAAAATTGAAACTGCTCTGCAAAACTTTTTCAAAAGTGATAACATCCTTCAGCTTCGTGAACTTGCCCTGAAAGAAGTTGCATCGCAAGTTGAACGCAAAGTAGAAACAGAAGTAACGAAGGTAAATACACTAAAGCAAGAACGGTTTATGGCTTGTATTAGCAGTAATGAAAAAACTGCTAAAAACGTGATTCGCAAAACTGCTCGATTGGCTAACTACTATCATAGCAGATGGTATGTATTGTATGTGCAAACACCAAAGGAAAGTGCGGATAGAATACCGTTAGATAAACAACGACACCTCATCAATAATCTAAAATTAGCTTCTGAGTTAGGTGCGGAAATCATCAAAGTCGAAGGTGTATCGGTAGCTAAAGCTATCATCGAGCAAGCAAGTGAAAGAAAGGTAACGACCATTTGTGTCGGTAAGCCACATCTGAGCTTAATGAAAATTATCTTAGCTACCAATGTGTTTAATGATCTTTTGAAGAAGCTATCGTCCAACGACATTGATCTTGTCATTCTATCATAATAAAACAATGAACATCAAAACAAAACTGAATTTGGGTATTGGACTATTATTCTTCCTCATCACTTTACTTAGCTTAGCTGGGGTGAAGTATATGAACGAGTTGAAAAATGACACACAGAACATTTTAGTTGCCAATTACAATTCACTTGAGTACTGCAGAAATATGCTTGTAGCTTTGGAAGATAAGTCAGATCAGTCGCTACCAAAATTTGTAAGCAATCTTCAAAAACAAGAAAAGAATATAACCGAAATAGGTGAGCAAGAAACCACTGCGGATATAAGAGTTTTGCTTGATACTCTCGCGCACAACATTTCGGATAGTTCAATTCAAAGTGCCATCAGAAAAAACGTATTCACACTGATGGACATGAATATGCAAGCTATACATCGTAAAAGTGCAGTGGCTAAAGCAACGGCGGATAAAGCTGTTCTATTGATAGGTATTACAGGTACATTCTGCTTTTTAATCGCCTTAATTTTATTTATCAATCTTCCCTCAAGTATTGCTAATCCTATTACGGTATTAACCGATAGCATTAAGCAGATTGCCGCCCAGAATTATTCCAAACGTGTACACTTCCAAAGTAACAGTGAGTTTGGTGAGTTAGCCAAATCATTCAATGTCATGGCTCAAAAATTGGAAGAGTATAACAATAGTAATCTGGCAAAGCTGATGATGGAGAAGAAACGCATTGAAACACTCATCAATAATATGCACGACCCTGTTATTGGATTGGATGAAAATCTCAATGTGGTTTTTGCGAATAAAGAAGCAGTAAATATATCGGGATTGAGTAATGCTGAATTTGTTGGAAAATCAGCACTTGAGATTGCTGTACACAATGACTTAGTCAGAACCTTAATTCATGATATAGTTGATGGCGAACAAAAGAATGGGCAAAAGAAAACCCCAATAAAAATATACTCGGCGAATAAAGAATCCTATTTTGAAAAAGAAACATTACGTATTCTGATTACACCAACCGGAGATGTAAACTCAAAGCTGGTTGGGCATGTAGTTCTCCTGCGTAATGTTACAAATTACAAGGAATTAGATTTTGCCAAAACCAATTTTATAGCCACAGTATCGCATGAGTTCAAGACCCCTATTTCTTCTATGAAAATGAGTCTCGAACTTTTGGAAAATAATCAAGTTGGGAAACTCAATGATGAGCAAAAAAATTTGGTAGAAAGTATTAAAGATGATGCAAATAGATTATTAAAAATAACAGGCGAGTTACTGAATATGACGCAGGTAGAAAGTGGCAACATCCAGCTTGCTATCTCATTTATAGACCCCAAGGAAATTCTGTTGTATGCAATTAACGCCGTAAAAACTCAAGCAGAACAAAAGCAAATTGAGTTTGAAATCAACTGTCCCGAAGATGTTCCATTTGTTAGAGCCGACATTGAAAAAACAACATGGGTATTAGTTAACTTAATGTCAAATGCAATTAGATATTCTTATGAAAATTCTACGGTATATCTGACTGTAAGTACAATAGGTAATCATGTCTCGTTTTCGGTGAAGGATACGGGACAGGGTATTGCACCTGAGTACATAGAAAAGATTTTTGAACGATACTTCCGTGTACCCGGAACTAAGAAAGACGGAACCGGATTAGGTCTTGCAATTAGCAAGGAGTTTATTGAAGCACAAGGAGGACAGATTACGGTAAACAGTGAATACGGCGCAGGGAGTGATTTTACATTCACACTTAATAAAAGTGACTCTAACAGGATAGATGAAGTATCTTAACCCCGAATACTCTAACTATTGTTCCAAGTGACCTTCTATGTTGGGTTATTGAATATCCTTGCCACTAAAAACAAACCCCGACGTAACGTGATTATGTCGGTTTTTTTTGTTGTGTAGATTTCTTAATGTTGGCTACCGTTGAATGCAGATGGTTTGTGAGCTGCCATGCGATGTACGAAACACATACACACCTGCTTGGAGTGCAGATACATCTAATTTGCCGGCTTCTGCTGTCGAGTACCGTACTCTGCCAAGCATGTCAATCAATGATCCTGCCGAAGGAACTGTGATATACTCCGAAGCCGGCTGCGGGAAAACGGTGAATGATTGAGTCGTCGGTTGTCTCTCTCCATCAACGGAGACAATCACACCGGGGCAAACTGAGTTGAGGAATGCTGACTCACTATACCGTTCGTAGCCAATATAGTTTCGTGCATCACCCGAAACCCATCCGGATACATCCGCCGGACAAGTTGAGTTGGCACTCTCTGAAAAATTATCGAAGCAAAATTCCGTTCTGGTTGCAACGCTATACGTACTAAACTTCGCGGGAATAGACACCATTGGCGAGCGTGTACCGTGGAAGAGAAAGTTACCGTCGTATGATAATTGTGTAGAACGCAGATCTGATGAAGCGAGATTGATGTTCGTAATGATTTCACCGGTTTGTGTCGAATACAATTTATTATTGATAAGAATCCGTTTCCCATCGTCAGACCATAATATGCTCTTTCCATTATCCCATGTTATAGCTGTCGGTTCTATGATGGAATAACTTTCCATTGTGAGCCAATCTTTTGTGAATTTCATAACAACCCTGTCCTTTGTATAAGCCATGAGTTGCTGTCCGTTCGGGATAAAATGGATGCTCAAAATGCTGTCGCCGGGTGCAAGCAAGGATGTATTAAAAATATCACTAGTACCATCCTTTAACCTATGGAGAATCATTGCTTGATGAAAAGCATTGGCAATGTAATCAGTTGTGGAACTGCAACCGACATAGGAAGGTGGAGGCGGTTGTGGCATGATTGCAATCATCTGTTCAATTTTGTCATTTCGCACATGAAGTAATGAATCGTTCCGATACATTACATACGAACTCCCATTTTTAGCAAACCCGAAAAACTTGCCTGATACTTTGCGTATGAGCGTAGTATCTGTGCGATTCCACAAGTAGTTGTCATCATTGAGTGAATCGTATGGATTTTTTGATGATGTGATGAATCTCGTTCCGTCATTCGAGAACTCCGCTCTGTCTATTCCTGTAATGTGACCTTCGGGATAGCGTTGTACTAGTTTGCCCGATAAGTGAGTGACGGCATAGACATTTGGTACATTCACCGGCATAGGCATATCAGTTATACACCTCGACCAGATTGAATTTCCAATCCACCAACGCGAACCCGATTTGTCGAATACGACGGAGTGGATGGGTTTCCCAGTAGAATGCGGAAGTGGCGACATAACACTACGTGTAGTTGCGTTGAAAATGATACTTTGTTCCGAATCATTAAAATGAAACACAACTATTTGCGGGTCTGTTGCGGAGCGTTGAACCGGTATGATTGACACTACCTTGTTTCCCTGTTTGGAGAATGTCCATGACGTTGTATTGCTGAGCACATTATGCGCGATAATTGAATCACCCGATTTATACACAATGAGTGAATCAATCAGGCAAAGCGATGTTGTATATGCAGCCACTGTACGTACCGGTTGGTTCAATGTATCAATACGCCTGACGCTCATTCTACCGGCTCCGTCTTCGATGGAAGTAATGAAGAAATACGGTGTGCAGTTCAGTGTGCCGGATAGCTCTACTGGCTTTCGTTCTCGGAGGAGGATTTTTCCATTGACATTACTAATGATGAAAAGTGAATCTCTTGTGGAATAGATGATGTTCTGCGTCCGTGCCGCTGTTACAAGCGGAAGGTGCATGTCCGGTCGCAAGGGTTCAATGGTTGCAATATCCGTTTTCAGTGTGCGTAATGTGCGCCCGGATTCGGTTGAGATAAACTCGATTGTTCCCGACTGCATGACAGCAATGGTTGTATCATTGAATAGTCCGCAAACGGTCATGTTCTCCTTCACGGTACGCAATACGCTTGAGCGTCCGTTACTGAACGATACGATCTCGATAGCATTTCCGCGTAGTAGCACCATCGCCGCTCCGTTACGGATTACTCCTGTAAAAAAGATGTGCGGCTGCTGAACGCGAAGACCGCCGCTCCATGACGATTGAGCGAGTATATCGGATGTTGTGAAGCATATACTCAGCAATATACAGAGCGGAATACAGCGTCGGAGAATGGATGATACAGTCGTTTTGCGAGGCGCAAACATGGTTGGTTGAGAATTCATGGATATACCTATGATGAGTGTGCGGGTATCATTTCATATCAACATACGAACGGGCATGTATGATGTGCTATAAATTTCTTTATACGGGTCGAAAAGGTGCAGATTCGTAACAATCTTGGCTGCACAGTGCAATGACACCATGTCGAAACTTTCCGTTTGTTCTTTTGTCATGTGGCATTGTGCTTGTAAATTGTAGCCGTATGGGATACTGCACAACCAAATTTGCTTTTGTACTAACACCCTCGGAACAACAACGTTTCGTGGAGGATAGCTGCGCATATTTCCTATTCTACTCCCGCATTGATTCTTTCCAACGGGATGATGATAGCCCGCAAGGGACGCATATCATATAACACTCGCTGCGGGTGGTTCGCCGCAGTTCACAACCGGACCGATTACCATTTTTACAAGAATATCAAAAAGGAACTATTGTATGTCATTTTCCCAAAGGACGCATACATGCGGTGAATTGCGTGAAGGCAATGCAGGCGCAACGGTAACACTCAACGGATGGGTTCATGTTGTCCGCAGCTTTGGCAGCGTCTATTTTATTGACATCCGCGACAGACACGGAATAACTCAAGCGGTTGTTGGTGCGGAGTCCGCCGAATCAATCCGCTCATTAGCAAAAGAGTTACGCTCCGAGTTTGTCATTTCGGTCAGCGGCATTGTCCGCTTGCGCGAAAATCCCAATCCGAAAATCCCGACGGGGCTGATAGAAATAGATGCAACGGCAATAGAAATTATCAACCGTGCCGAGTTGCCACCATTTGAAATTCACGAGCATGAGGAATCATCGCAAGCAAGCGAAGAATTGCGCCTGAAATACCGGTTCTTGGACTTGCGCCGTCGCTCATTGCAACAGAATTTCATAACACGGAATACGCTCTATCAACTCACGCATTCGTTTTTCGCGGAGCATGGGTTCATCGAGGTGGAAACACCTATACTGATGAAGTCCACGCCCGAAGGTGCACGCGACTTTTTAGTACCTAGCCGCATCAACAAAGGGAAGTTCTACGCGCTGCCGCAATCGCCGCAACTCTACAAGCAAATCCTGATGGTAAGCGGCTTTGATAAGTATATGCAAATCGTGAAATGTTTCCGCGACGAAGACCTCCGCGCCGACCGTCAGCCGGAGTTCACACAGATAGACGTTGAAATGTCGTTTGTAGAACAGGGGACAGTGATTGACCTTGTTGAAGAGTTCACAACCCGCGTCTGGAAAGAGTTGAAACAGGTTGATGTTGCCACACCGTTCAAACGGTTAAGCTGGCACGAAGCGATGACAAAGTACGGCAGCGACAAACCCGACTTGCGTTACGGATTAGAACTGACAACGGTGACCGATACAGTCCGTTCATGCGGGTTCAGCGTGTTCACCGATGCCGCTGCGAAAAAGCACGGTACGGTTGCCTGCCTGAATGCAAAAGGGTGTGCGGGATTCTCACGCAAACAGATTGACGAACTCACCGACCACGCTAAGAAGTACGGCGCAAAAGGCGTTGCATGGATGAAGTTCTCGGAGGGTGTGACTACATCGCCAATCGCTAAGTTTCTTACCGAATCAGAGATTGAATCCATCCGCACCGCAGCCAATGCCGAAGACGGTGACTTGCTGCTCTTCGCCGCCGATGAGTTTGAACGCTGTTATACGATTCTCGGCGCGTTGCGAATCGAAGTTGCAAAGCGGTCGGGCATACTTGATACAGTGAAAAACGAGTTTGCGTTTTTGTGGGTGACAGAGTTTCCGCTCATGGAATACAGCGAGGAAGAGCAAAGGTACATTGCGCGGCATCACCCGTTCACTGCACCGATGAACGAAGACGTTCACCTGCTCGAAACCGACCCTACGCAAGCACGTGCAAAAGCACATGACTTAGTGTGTAATGGATACGAGATTGCAGGCGGCAGTATCCGTATTCACAACAGCGAGATACAACAACGGATGTTTGATTTGCTCGGATTCTCGAAAGAGGATGCACAGTCGAAGTTCGGATTCTTGCTCGATGCACTCAAGTTCGGTGCGCCGCCACACGGCGGCATTGCCCTCGGATTCGACCGTTGGGTGATGCTGCTATGCGGCACGGACAACATCCGCGACGTGATTGCATTCCCCAAAACAACAAGCGGACTTTCGCTGATGGACAACAGCCCGTCGGCAGTAGATACGAAGCAGCTTGGCGAGTTGGGAATCTCGTTGAAAGAATAACGATATTCAACATTGATAATGAAGGGACGGCATTCCACCGTCCCTTTTTTATTGCTCAACGATTACAGTTCCACTTCAAGCCCGCTGAACCAATTTCGCTCGGCGGCTGGAAAGAACTCCGCACCGTTCGCGCCGGAAACATAGAGAGTATTAAATAGATTATTCACTACCAAACGGAAGCGAAGCGACCGAATGCCCAAAAGCGAACCGATAGAGTAACTGATATCCGCATTGGCAACAGTGAACGCATCCACCAGATTATCGCGGTAGCCAATGAATCCGGGCGACTGCCGGACGTACTCATCAATGCGTGAGCCGAAGTTATCGGAATACATTCTTCCAACATGACGCAGTGCAAGTCCGGCTTGGAACGTACCGCTAGTCTGTGAGAATCGCAGTTTCCCCATCATGTCGGGAAATCCTGCAACAGGATTGCCGTTCAAATCAAGCGATGAGCCGCTTGTTTGAAATTGATATTCGATGATGCGGTTGCGGCTGAATGTTGCATTTGCCGTGACGGCAAAAATCGTAGCACCCGATGAATACAGCACACCGCTACCTTGCAGTTCAATTCCGGTGTGAATCACTCGCGGCGCGTTGCCTTCTATCGGCGCACCAAAGATGTCCCGCCGTCCGCTGCGCACTAACTCATTGATGAAATACATCACGTAACCGGTTGCACCAAGTTGGATTGCGGGTGTTTTGTACGTCCAGCCGAATTCCCAATTCAGCAAGTGTTCGGGCTTGATAAGCGGGCGTGTGAAATCATATTTGATCACGCCGCCAGTTGTGTCGCTCTCGAAAAGGGGAGATGCGCCGAAGTAGGATTCAGATGCTGCGTAGAGATTGTTTCGTCGCGGCTCACGCGAGGTGTAGGCAATACTTGTGTAAAGATTGTTCGCATCATCGGCGGCATACATTGCTCCAAGACGTGGATTGATAAAGAAGTAATCAACTGTGAAGATTGTCCCGCCATTACCGACACGCGAGCCGTCGGCTGATTGATAGGATGTGAATGTTGTTCCCGCTCGTTCGTTCATCAGCCCGTACCGCGAATGAACGAGTTGCGCTTCGGCATTCAGCAACAGCGTTTCGCTTGCGCGGTATTGCTCGCGTACAAAACCCGAAAGAATTGTCCTTGTACCGTTGTATGAGTATATCTTGTAATCAGGGTCGAGTCCGGCGGGCAGGTTATCCGCGAAGCGAATTTTTCCCCAATGTTCCGAGCGGTGCTCGCGGTATTCCGCTCCTACGGTTAGCTCGCCTTTGTCATGGTTGATAATGAAGCGTGGAATCCAGCCGCCTTGTCTGTTGCCGACAAATGCGCGGATGATTGTGTTGCCCGGATTTGCCGTCGGTCTGACACCGCTGAATGCCGCACCCAATCGAAGCGTTGTGGTGTCTGCCCAAGAGCCGTCAAAATCGAAGAATCCTGTACCTGTGTAGTAAAAGAGCGATGACTTGAGCGTGATGTTGTCGCTAAGCTGAACATCATTCAAGAGTTCGACGTGCGGCTGTGAGAAATTCTCAATTTCCTGATAACGGCGGCGAACAGTGTAATCAAGATTTCTTCCTGTTGAATCATAACCGAATGCGCTGAGATTCGCTCGTCGAAGGACGGGGTCGGTTGTCCATGCCTTTGG
>JAEUSO010000101.1 GCA_016788605.1 Candidatus Kapaibacterium sp.
GTATGTGCGCGAACACTGTTCCGCCCGTTTGTGCCGACGGCGAGAAATCACGGTCAATGAACGAGAGATACACTTCTGTTCCGGGCTTGTCTTTTCTTCCTGTGGGTATGCGCCGGGCATACCAATATGCTTTCTGCGATGCGGCAACTCGGCTGCCGTGATGCAATGAAAAATACGGGCGTAATTCCTCGCTTTTAGCACGGTCGTCGGTTGAACCGCTGACGCTACGAATTGAGTGGATTTCTGTAATGAGGTCGCGTCGCACATCCGGTATGAGTCGGTACTGAATATGTTTGTTATCAACATACATCGGCTCGCTGACTTTGGGAAACAGATTAACCACTGGAACAGCGTTAATCATAAAGTTGTCCTTCGAAACAAGGCGATGCTCTTGTATCATCTGTGATAGCACAAAAAGTATCTCGAATGAAGATCCGCTGGGCTTGACAGTATTGATATTCGCTACATCAAAGAATAGATACTTTTCAGGAAAGGCGAAGTATTCTTGTAACAACCTGTATTGGGGATGCGAAGTCGGACGTGAGGGAAGAACTTGTTCATCTTCGCTAAAGCCGACTTCCTTAATACTCTTCGCCGAGATACTGCGGGGTGTGTTGGAACCCTCGGTAACAATAGCAATATCAAGCAATGATGTATGCATGAGTTCGTACAATTCAAAAGCAACCGATTTATTACCACCCAGATAAAACCGCAGGTTAGAAATATCAAATTGCTCCAAAGGATTATCCTTGGTCTCGAAGCGGAGGCGGATTACAGCACTCGCTTCACGCTGAAAACCAAGACCGGTGAATAACGCGGGATCGGTGACTTCACATGCGGTAATAGTAAAGGGATACAATGTTGTTGAAAATGCAGTTCGGAAGTTTATCGAATATCCCTCGCTCATCTGTGCAGTCAGTTGCAAGTCACGGGCTAATGCAACTCCTGTATTCACTTTAGCATTGGCATCGAAGTGCAGTTGAGCCACACTGACGGATGGCAGCGGCTCTACGAAGTGTGGGTAGAGATTATCGAGCAGAGCATACGTGATTTCAGGAAACTCATTATCAATGTTGTATTGAATGCGTCCCGTCATAAACGCGAACGCTTCGATGAGTCGCTCTACGTGCGGGTCGGAGACCTGTGAAGTAGAGAGTTCAAGCCGTGATGCAATTTTGGGATACCGTTGTGCGAATGCAGCACCCATCGAGCGGAAATAGTCAAGTTCCTGTTCGTAGTATTGCAACAGTTCGTCGCGCTTATTCTCCGTCATAGACATTCACCCTTCCGTATTTATTCTGAATGACGAGGAAGAACTTTACATTTTCATCAATCGGCTCGACATGAAGCAACGCTTGAAGTTGAATCTGAATTGACTGTTCCAAGTCCTTCGCATCTGCTTTAATAACATCCACGCGGACGGAATGCAGGCGCGGCTCGAATGCGGTAATCGCACGTTGAATTTTGATTGACAGCATCCGTAAATCGGATGCGTTATTCGAGGAAATGGCAGAGAAGTCAGGGATCCCGTAATTCACAACAGTATGGGTGGAAATATCATCCTTTGGGTCAATGCGGGTATTCAGTAAAAACTCTAAGTTCCGCGCAACGGATTGTTTAACATCATTCACGGAAATCGTCCCCAAATCAACAATGTCGTTCGGATATGTTCCGGTCATCAGCAGCCGCTCGAAGAGTGGTGCTTTCGACCTGTTATGAGGAGAGTCAAGAGCCATGATTATATAAAGAGATTTTTTCGAAGTATCGGCATAATGCCTAAAAACCAAAGAAACATCAGGTAGAAAAAAGGGCTTAGGAGTTCAAGCCCAAGCCCGTGAATACGATTCCGTACCCTGATGCAACTATGCCTTTTCGTTCGTAATCAAACTGTACGACTGGATAACTGGATTTGCGGCTTGACCGGTATCCTTATCAGTATCTGTGTATTTATACTGTATCTTACCATAATTGATACTAAAAACTTCTGATGGTATTCCTTCTCCGGGTGAAGACATAGAGTATGATGAGATGATACATTCAGTCATAGTAATTTCAAGAAACATTACTCTTTCGGTCTTACTAGCTCTATATTGACGAATAATCATTTGGTCAATCGTCGTGCCTTTGATACAATTTTGCAATAAGTATGGACTTGAAGAATCAAGTTGTTTAGATATTACCAGTTCACTAAAAATCGGACGACCGACGGATGCATTTCCATTTGCACTTCGTGAACCTGTGATAGCCATTCCATTGCCCGTTTGCCAAGAATCAAATTCAATCGCTCCCTTATTTAAGTTGTCTGTGCTGTCACCTTTAATATCAGGACCTGTGATATGAAGATATAAATCACGCATAATAGTATTTCTTTCGAATAAATTGAGTAGTTCTGTGAATTAATCAGGCATTTTGCTTTGTAATAGCATCATACGAAACGATGATTGGACCACCTTCGATTCCACCCGTGCTATTCGATGTAGGTGCATATTTAAATGTGATTTTTCCCGGATTAACAGAAATTGATTCAAAAGGTAATTCACCTCCAGAACTAAAACTATATCCTGAGATTACGCCAAACTCTATCATAGCTTCCATATAAACCGCACGTCCATTATCTCCATCAGAGCGATAGAACTTGAAGAGCATTTTATCGAAATGCTTACCCATCCATGATTCACCTAACATCGGAACGGATGATTTATCCATTTGTTTAGTGAATACTATATCACTAATATTCACATCGGCAACTGTACCCGATCCTGCACCAGAACGGCGGTCGCTAACCGGCATTATTGCACCCATCTGAAATGATGTGACTTCTATTGCATCTTTGTTATTAGAATCCTGTGAGTCACCCTTATGAATCGTATGCAAAAAAATGTCAGACATATTATTCTCCTATAATAATTTGTTGTTGTAAAATTATCCGCCTTGTTTTGGCAGTTTCGCCACTAAGCGCAACGATGTTGAGAGTCCTTCTAACTGGAAATGCGGACGCAGATATGCTACTGCCTGATATACACCGGGCGAGCCGGCAACGTCGGTAACATCAACACGTGCCTCGAAAAGCGGGTAGCGTGCTTTTGTTTCTGCACCTGCATCAGCATTGTTGTTCACATAGTTCATAATCCACTTGTTCAGGAATGACTCTACGTTGCCGCGCGATTGGAACGAACCAATCTTATCACGCATCATTGACTTCATATAATGGGCGAAGCGCGACGCAACAAGAATAAACGGCAGTTGCGACGAGAGTTTCGCATTTGCAGTAGCATCCGGACTATCATATTTCTTTGGCTTTTGGAGTGTTTGTCCGCCGAAGAATGCAGCAAAGTCGCTGTTCTTTGAATAGCAAAGAGCCATGAATCCCAAATCGCTGAGTTCTTTTTCACGGCGGTCGCCGATAGCGATTTCCGTCGGGCATTTTGCGGCAATGTCGCCGTCATCGGTTGGGAATGTGTGAACCGGCAAACCTTCAACCAAGCCGCCACCTTCAACACCGCGAATAGCTGCTGTCCAACCATATTCCGAGAACGAGCGTGTGATACATGTTCCAAGTGAATATGCCGCATTGCCCCAAAGGTATTTCTCATGGTCTTGTCCACTTACATTCTCAACATAGTTGAAATCATCAACCGGAATCGTATCGGGACCATAGGGTAAACGCATCAGAGTACGTGGCAATGCCATAGTCACATAGCGTGAGTTGTCGCTGTCGCGGAATGAACGCCATTTGATGAGTTCATTGCTCTCAAAACCTTTCGAGAGGTCGCGGGGATCGCTCAGTTGTGTGAACGAATCCATGTTAAACAGGTCAGGGGCAGGAGATGTGATAAACGGTGCGTGTGCCGCAGCCGCTACTTCAGCCACTTTCTCCAATAAACTCATGTCCTGCGGATGGCGACCGAACTGGTAGTCGCCGATGAGCATACTGAACGGATTACCGCCAAGTGTTCCGAATTCTTCTTCATAGATTTTCTTGAATGTGTTGCTTTGGTCGAACTCCGCAGCGCGATCCAAATCGTTGAAGAGTTCCTTTTTCGTCATCGGCATGACTTTGATTTTCAGTGTCGTGCTGGTCTCGGTTTGATACACCATGTGGTGCAGACCGCGCCATGCACCTTCAAGTTTTTGCAACTCGGCTGAGTGCATAATCTCGTCAAGCTGCCCGCTGATGATTTGGTCAATTTGGGCAATGCGTTGATTGATGCTTGAAATTAGGTCTTTGTCAATGGTCATACTGCCATCAACAATTTGACTAACAAATGCACCAATAATATCCTTGGCGGAATCGCGCTGATAATCATTGCGCGCCATTTTGCCTTGGTCAATAATCATATCTAGCAGGGAGCCACTTTCTGCTGACGACGACCCTGCCGCCTGTTGTTGTTGTTCCATGTGTTTGAATCTCCTTTATTATTCGTTTGATGGTGGTGGGGTGGATGTTTCCGTAGCAAGTTGATTAAGTTGCTCCGTGTTCTTCAAGATGCCTTCCAACTGCTCATAGAGTTCATTATTGCCGTCGAGCTTACCAACCATTTCCACTAACTTTTGGCGAAGTTCGAGGAGTTGGTTCAAAGGTCCAACGTTTTTCGCAATGTTAGCAGGATTAAAATCATCCATGGATTTGAACTCAAGGTCAACGGCAATCTGGGTTCCGTCGTTAGTGAGTTTATTATCCACGCGGGCAGTAACACGCGGTTTAATCGAACCGAGGACTTTGTCAAAATTGTCACGGTCAATTTCCGTGAATTTGCGCTTTTTGATTTCCGGTAATGGTTCTTTCGGATTTCCCGCCAAATCGCTCAAAACGCCGACAACAAAGGGCAATTCCTTTTGTTGGATTGCGCCGTTGGTCTCGACATCATACGTAATCTGCACGCGTGGAGGACGTACTCTTGTCAGTTTTTTCTGGGTATTCTCAGCCATAGTTCACCTCGAATTAGTTGGGTTAAGTGAAAATGCTCTTTTACAAAAGCATATAATTAAAATCCGTAACAAATATGTTTAGTATGCGAAAAGTATTCGCGTTGATACAGTGCAAAGTCGCATTTACCCCTTGCAATACAATTACCCTAAAAAATCCCTGTTTCCCCTTTGGATAATGCTGTATCATTTTCTATATCAAACATACACACCGTTGTTAAGTTATCTGCAAAAATCTTTTCATAACAATCGAATTTTTTTACAATCCGATTCACTTTCAATAATAGTTAGGACGCATTACAGATTTGCGACATCGCAGTACTTCAGTAGCTCTAGTATCTGGTTCGTTCATCAATATTTACATAGTCCTATTCAGTTATATTCGTGTGATTATACGCTCATGCAACCGCCCTATGACAATTATTGGTCCTTTATGGGGTTGGCAGAGCAATTACAAGATTTTCTACTTTTTTGTTAGAGTAGAAGCTACACATTATGGAGGTGTTCATGGTTCGATTTTGGTACAATAGAATTTGTTTATGTTCAGTTTTAGTTTTTGTTTGTGCATTGAGTTTGCAAGCCCAAAAGGTTGATATGCCTGATGGTGAACAGATACTTGCTATTAATACAATCAGTTCGCAAACTGCAGTCGTACGTCTTGCTGCTACTCGCAGTATAGTGTATAGTTCAGTGTTTTCCTCTGCTAACGGATGGAGTCCGGGCAATGTGCTCTATCAGGTTAATCCGTTGCGGAGAATTGTTGATGCGTCAACCGTTGCATCTGAAACAGGGGCATCACGCAGATACGCACTCTTACTTGATGACGGCACAGTACTTTTCTTTACTTATTCATTCAGTGCGGATGCTATGAGCGGCGCACCTCAAAGCATTGTTCCTGCCGTTCAAGCAACAAACCAAACACCGTACAGAAAGTTACTCATCGGCGATTCGACTGTTGTCTTTGTTGGTTCATCGGTATATCGCTATCAGCCCTCATCAACCACATGGCGACTTGATACTATAGGGCTGAACCGTGCTACAGTGAATGATATTATTAATGTTCAAGGGGTAATAACTGCTGCAACAAACCGCGGCGTGTCTTTGTTTAATTCTTCAACACTCCGTTGGTCAAGAATGCCCGGTTTTGATTCGGCTGCTAATTGTACCGCTCTCCACCTTGCGCGGAATGGACGATGGTTTGTTGGAACAGTTAATAGGGGAACGTTATTATCGAGTGATAACGGAACGTCGTGGAGCGTGGACACGGCGGGCAATAATGCGGTATCAATGGTGAGATTTTATGATGACAATGTGAATACCATCTATGCAGTATCCAATCTCGGCGGCAATACTTCCGCGCTTTACAGAAAAATTGACGGCACGAGTACGTGGGAACGGATTGATACGATACTGCGTAATACAGTTGGAATTGCTCAACGCATCAACGATCTTGCCGGCGAGCAAACGCTTGAAGTAGCTTCGACATTCGGTATCTACTCAACACAAAGTGGAGGCAACACGTGGGCTGCATCCATAGCTGGGATACAAGCGGAAGATATTTACGGATTTCAGTTCCTGTCCGGTGGTATGATGGTTAGCACGGGGCTTGGTATCTTCAAGAAACAAGGCAGTGGCGCGTGGTCGAAGGTCTATCCACAGACGGGATTTCTTGCGGGACGACCGCTCTACAAATACGGATTGGCATCACCTGTCATTGTTACGCAATTAGCGGCTGTTACATCAGGTAATGTTACGTCTCAGGGTGCAATACTTGTAAGTTCCGATGCAGGTGCAACATGGACGGCAGATACAACTGGATTATACATTGTACCCGGATCGTCAGGATTTGGCGCGGCACCGGTGCTCACCGTGGATAACGGAGGTCGTTACTCATTTATGGCAAGTGCAAGTGTCGGGCAAACTCCGTTACCGTTACGCATTTTTACAAATACACCGCCGTGGTCAATTGACACAACCGGACTAGGGTTGCGCGCCGCAGGTGGACAGCAATTCCAACAAGCATACGGAGTATATGCCAACGACAGACGTACAACACAGTTTGCCTTTGGAGCAGTGTACACAGGTCAGAACGTGTCGGATAATCTTGTATATACCCGTCCGTATTCAGGCGGTGCATGGACATTGGATAGTATGGGGCTTTCGAAGAATCCACTGATAGTCATGACATCACGTGATACGTCGGTTTATGCCGGCTCACAACTCGTCAATGGTGCGGCATCATTGTTTAAGCGTTCGGGTTCTTCATGGATGAAACTACCTGCACCGCCCGCAGCAGTTTCTGACACCCGCGCAATCGCACTTGACTCAACTGGAGTATTGTATGTGTGTTACGGTCCTGTTGTATCAACCGGCTCACCCAATCGTGGCGTTTATGCCACTACCAATGAAGGAACAGCATGGGAGTATGCAGGTTTGGATAGCGTCACAGTTCGCGGATTAACCGGTGCATCAGACGGAATGTATGCCTACACAAACAGAGGTACCTATAAACTGACCCGTCAAGTTCTTCGTGCTGCTGTTATACTACTAAACAATCGTACTATCAATTTTGATTCTGTTGGTATCGGACAACCACGTGATTCGGTTGTGCAGATTACGAATACTGGTAATGACACCTTGCGTGTTACAAATTTCCGTGCTGCGAGTAATGCAGTATTCACTGCTACACCAACGCAATTCGTTCTTGCACCAGGACAATCACGTGATGTAACCATTCGATTTTTACCGACAACTGCGGGAGCGTTCACAGCAGTCATTCGGACAACCAGCAACACTCAACCTGATTCGATACGTGTCTCTGGCTTTGGCAAACCGTCAAACGCAATTATTCAAGTGGCGAACAGGGTGATAGCGTTCGGACTTGTTAATCTACAGACAAGTAAAGACACACTAATACCGATTAAAAACATAGGTACTGACACATTGATTGTCACCAATATCCAATCAAACAATAATGCTTTTACTCCAACTCCGTCAAGTTTCCGTGTTGCACCGAACGAAGAAACAATGCTTCGTATTCGATTCACACCGCCTAATGTGATGCAAGCAAATGGACGCTTACGAATAATCAGCAATGCTGCCGCTGACTCACTTTTGGTCAACGGACAAGGTCAACAGCCGGAGTCGGTTGAAGAGACCATGTTGAATGAGCTGAATGCTGTTGCATATCCGCAGCCGTCATCGCTGACAAATGCCAAAGTACGATTTACTGTTCTCGCCCCATGTGATGTTCAATGTATGTTAGTATCATCAACTGGCGAAACAATCATCCCCGAATTGTCTCAATGGTTCGATGCCGGAATACAGACATTCTCAATTGCGTCGCGTACACAAGGTTCGGTTGCATCGGGAGTATATTATCTGCGAATCCGTAGTCCGTTTGGGACAAGTATCGTTCCCGTTGTTATTGAAGAATAGTTCAACGAACGTCAATCGAAAACAAGAAAGGGCATCATATGATGCCTTTTTCTTTTGCTATAGATCAATGTCAGTGTTAAGCTATCATCACGATTGCTCATCCAGCACAGTTATCCCCGGCAGTTGCTTTCCTTCCAAGTATTCTAACGATGCGCCACCACCGGTACTAACGTGAGATACTTTGTCTTTCAATCCTGCTTGCGCAATTGCGGCTGCGGAATCGCCACCGCCAATAATGGTAATCGTACCCTTTGTGGTTGCATCGGCAAGTGATTGTGCAATAGCAAACGTACCTTTATTAAACGCATCCATTTCAAAAACACCCATCGGACCATTCCAAACAACTGTTGCGGATTGAGAAATGAACGTTGAAAAGAGTTGTCGTGATGCGGGACCGATGTCGAGAATGCGCCATCCTTGCGGAACTGCATCAATGCTAACAATCTGTGTCTGTGCATCGGCTGCAAAAGCATCGGCAATAACTGCATCGGAAGGGAAGACAAGCTTTCCGTTCGAGCGTTCGATGAGTTCTTTTGCTAAGTCCACTTTGTCTGCTTCTACCAATGAATCTCCGGTTTCATACCCCATCGCTTTTGCAAAGGTGTTCGCCATACCGCCGCCAATCAGAATGTGGTCGGCAATACCAAGCAGATTCCTGATGACTTCGATTTTATCGGACACTTTCGATCCGCCGAGTATTGCAACCAACGGACGTTTTGGTTTATTCACCGCACCTCCGATGTACTCGATTTCTTTCTCAATGAGCAGACCTGCTGCCCGCTTTCCGACAAAGAATCGTGCAACGCCTTCCGTGCTCGCATGTGCACGGTGCGCCGTACCGAATGCATCGTTCACATACACATCACCCAGCGAAGCCAGTTGTTCACAAAATGATGCATCATTCTTTTCTTCTTCGGCATAAAACCGGAGATTTTCCAACAAGACGGTATCTCCGTGAAGTGCTGATGCGACTGATGATACAGCGACTTCGCCTATGCAATCCGGTGAAAAAATTACGCGGCTGCCAAGTAACGTTTGCAGGTGTTCGGCACATGGGGCAATGGAGTATTTATCATTACGCTGCCCTTTGGGACGACCCAAATGCGACATCAAAACAGGTATTCCTCCGGCATTGATTATTGCACGAATCGTAGGGAGTGATTCCACGATTCTGTTATCATCGGTTATGTGCCTGCTGTCATCAAGCGGAACATTAAAATCTACACGGACAAGAACACGCTTGCCATTTATGTCGAGTTGTTTAAGGGATTTTATCATTGTTTCTGTACCTCTAAAAGAAAAAGGCGATGCAATCGCACCGCCTGTTCATGTGATGTTTTTAAGCTCCAACTTTTGCAACCAAATCTGCAAGGCGATTAGAGTAGCCCCACTCGTTATCGTACCAGCCGACAACTTTTACAAGTGTGCCGCTTGCCATTGTGCTTTGTGCATCAAAGATGCATGAATGCGGGTTGCCGACAATATCGGAACTGACCAATGGGTCTTCGCTGTATTCAAGAATTCCTTTGAGTGATGATTCAGCCGCGCTCTTAAATACGTCGTTGATTTCCGCTTTTGATACCGACTTCGAAAGTACGGCAGTGAAGTCGGTAAGCGAGCCATCAGGAACAGGAACACGTGCTGCAAATCCGTCAAGTTTGCCTTGCAATTCGGGCAACACTTCGCCAACAGCTTTTGCAGCGCCTGTGGATGTGGGAATAATATTCACCGCCGCCGCCCGCGCACGACGCAAGTCCTTATGAGGCAAATCAAGGATATTCTGGTCATTCGTGTATGCATGGACTGTTGTCATAAATCCTTGAACCAAACCAAAGTTATCATGGAGCACTTTCACCATCGGTGCAAGGCAGTTCGTTGTGCATGATGCGTTCGAGATTGTCTTTTCCGCCCCTGTCAGTGTGTGGTCATTCACACCTAAAACAACTGTAGCATCAAGTTTATCTTTAGCCGGAGCAGAGAGGATTACTTTTTTAGCGCCGTGAGCAAGGTGCTTTTCTAATTCAGCTTTCGCAGTGAACCTTCCTGTTGAATCAATAATGACATCAACCTTACCTGCCCAAGGCAATGCTTCGATTGTTTTCTCGGCTGATATTTGTATGGTATCGCCGTTCACTACTAGGTTATCGCCTTCAACAGATATTGAGCCATT
>JAEUSO010000102.1 GCA_016788605.1 Candidatus Kapaibacterium sp.
ATCGAACATACCCATTAGCACAGTGCTGCCGACAGACAAGGGAAGGATTGTTGATGTTATTACAGTGCTGCCGACAAACGATGGACTTATCGTTATCTGTTCCGATGGGAATTTGATGCGTGTGGCAACTCATCTCAGAAAGTATATCATTATGGATGATGTTCGTTTGCACGATATCAGCTCAATGTGGAGTGTATTTACTTGCGTTTTTGAAAATGCCGCTATTGCCAATTCAGTTAAATCTGAATCATCTATAATGATTACTTCCCATCCTGCTAATGTTGAGCATTGGTTCAAGGTTATCGTACACAAAGAGAAGTTGGCGGAGCTTGAGGAATTGCTCAATACACATTCGGTAAGACAACTCTCGGAAGAAAACTATAATGACCTTCGAATACATTCAGGATTTGGTGCGTTTTCAAAGGAGTGGACGGAGGAGTATAATCCGCTTGAAGCGAATCTTCTCCACTTGATTAACTTTAAGAAAGGTTGCTACATCGGGCAGGAGGTGATTGCACGGTTGGATACCTATAAAAAAGTGCAACGCAGGTTGTGCTCGGCTACTGCTTCGCCATCTATTCAACCCGGAGATCCAATCACGGTTGATGGTGTTTCAGTTGGAGTAATAACATCGGTTGCATCCGGTACAGTCGGGCAAAGAAACTGCTTGTGTTATATTCGTGCAGAGTATGTGTCAGGCGGGCAACAACTTATGGCTGACAGTGCGGTATTTACCATCACAAATGTTATCACAACACTTGAATAATATCTATTGAAACAGGAGAACCTATGAATCCCAATGAAGAAATTAAACGCTTGGATAAAGCACCCAAAGCGTATGATAACAGGGAGTATATCCACTCGCCGCAAGCACGTTCGCTGCGCATCCTTGCCGAATATCAACAACCGAACGTTCAGTTCAAAGAAAACGGGATTCATAGTACAATTATCTTTTTTGGCTCGGCTCGAATAAAATCAGAGGCACAGTTTCATGTAGAGATGGAGGCACTGAGAATTCATGCCGAAAACAGTACGGGCGCGGAACAGGAACATGCTCAACTAAAACTTAACCGCCTTGCACGAACTCGTGAAATGTGTGAGTATTATGAGGACACCGTTGAACTTGCCCGAATGCTAACAGAGTGGTCGCATACATTGCCGAAAGACGAACAATATGTTATTGCAACAGGTGGCGGTCCGGGAATCATGGAAGCGGGAAACAGGGGTGCGTATCTTGCCCGCGGACGTTCCGTCGGTTTGAATATCTCGTTGCCGTTCGAGCAATACCCGAACCCGTACATCACACCCGAATTGAATTTTGAATTCCACTACTTC
This sequence comes from Candidatus Kapaibacterium sp., assembly GCA_016788605.1. GTDB lineage: Bacteria > Bacteroidota > Ignavibacteria > Kapaibacteriales > NICIL-2 > JAEUSO01. The sequence continues at coordinate 1,336 of JAEUSO010000102.1, forward strand.
TTTATGAGGAAGTACTGGTTCGCCTATATGGCTAAGGCATTGGTCATTTTTCCGGGCGGATTCGGCACCCTTGACGAACTCTTTGAAGTGCTGACACTTATCCAGACAGGCAAGATTCGCAAAAAAATGCCGATATGTATCTACGGCGAGAAATTCTGGAAAAGCGTTATGAACTTTGATTACCTTGCCGACATGGGCATGATTGAACACAGCGACCTGGATCTTTTCAAGTTTGTGAACTCGCCCCAAGAAGCGTTCGATTATATCAAAGAAGGTCTTATCCGTATTCACAACCATTAATATTCGAATGACAGACGGTCTCGGTACATATTCTGACAAACGGTCGTTAGACGATGAGTTGCGACCGCTGCTGTCGTTGCTTGATGATACCGATACTACAGTTACGACGGCTGTTCATAATAAATTGACTAGCTACGGTCGGCTTGCTGTTCCTTATTTACGTTCATGTATTGAGCAAGAAATATTCAATGGTGATAATGCTAATCAAACAGTCATTTCGAATGCCACTGCATGCATTCGAGGGCTGCAAACCGGCGCGCTATCATCGCTCTTAGATTTGGTGATGGATGCACATTCTACTAACGGTGATGTCAGTTTAGAAGCGTCGTCAATGTATTTGGCGGCGTTTGGTTTTCCTGAGATTGACACTGAGAGTTACAAACAGAAGTTGGATGAACTTGCACTTCGCGTTCATTCGATTTTTATCTCGATGAAGAACCCAAACGACCTGACATTGCTGCTAAGTTTGAACACGGTCTTCTTTGAACAAGAGAATATCCGTGGCGCATCGAAGAATTATTATGCACCCGAAAATTCCTACATCAATACATTGATTGATACAAAACGCGGCATTCCAATTTCCATATCAATCGTGTATATGCTCATAGCCGAGCGCGTGGGTATTGAACTTCACGGTATCGGAATGCCATTGCATTTCCTTGTCTATCACCCGTTGCTCGATGTATTTATTGATACGTTCAATGTCGGTGCATTTATCTCACGACAAGATTGCGAGCAGTTCATCAAACAATCCGGTTTTTCATACTCCGAGAATATGTTAGTAAAATCTACGAACATCAGCATCCTCATCCGTAAAATTCGCAATCTGATTTATGCCCATTCCAAGTACGACCAAACGTGGGAAGCGGAAACATTACAGGAAACGTTAGATGAAATTCTACACCTGACCAACTCTTGACTTAAACAATCGTATGTCAGTTTCTTTTGAATAATGCGCTATTATCCAAACAATACTCTACCAGCGTCCACACTGTAATCACGCACACAATCAACGCAAATGTCATTGTTGTTGCAGAAAACAAATACTCATGGGCAAGTGCAGCAAACGCCGGAATTTCGGGGCTGCGTTGAATACCTATTACAGCAAGTATCACACTGATAAACATCATCTGTATTGCCGTTTTCCATTTAGCTGAACGCGAGGTTTTCATGTCAAAACCTTTGCTCTCTGCAATGATTCTCATCAATGTCGTACCAACATCGCGCAGAATGATAATCACAACAATCCACATTGGGATAATCCCCATAAAGACAAAAGCCAGAAACGCAGACAAGACAAGGACTTTATCAGCAAGCGGATCTAAAAACTGACCGATAGCGGAAATCTCACCGAACTTTCTTGCCAACACACCGTCAATGTAATCAGTTAAAGCAGCTACGATAAACAAAGCGATGGCAATACGTGTATTCAGATGGCTGCCTTCTATCAGACAATAGAAAAACACCGGCGCAAGTAGAATACGCAGTGATGTAAAGATATTGGCAATGGTAAAGATAGCGTCAGTTTTCACTAAGCAATGCAGCAGTTCGGATTATCGAAACAAATGATTCGTGTTTGAGAGATGCTCCCCCTATGAGTGCGCCGTCTATGTCGGGTTGCGATAGCAAATCACGGGCATTATCTGCGGTGACACTGCCACCATATAATATCGGAATTGATGTTTCCTTCCCAAGTACCGAAAGATGCTTGCGAATGAAATGATGTGCTTCTTGTGCTTCATCTTTGGTTGCTGCAACACCAGTTCCTATTGCCCACACCGGTTCGTATGCGATTACTAATCGAGCCGATTGCTCAGGGGTAATGGTTTGGAATGCAGTGTTTAGTTGTTCTTGAAGAACCGACCATGTGTTCCCTGATTGTCTTTCTGAAAGTGTTTCGCCAATACAGAGAATTGGTGTGAGAGATGTTTGTAATGCTGCTTTCAGCTTTAACTCAATCACAGTGTTTGATTCTTTGAAAATTGTACGCCTCTCGCTGTGACCGATAAGGACATACGTGCATCCTGCATCATCAATCATACCGCACGACACTTCACCTGTAAATGCGCCGTTTGGTTCATAATAACAATTCTGTGCGCCAACGGCAATATGTCCGCCTGCATGTTCAAGTACAGTATTGATATTGATAAATGGCGGAAACACTGCAACGCGAACACGACTCAAATTCAGATTCTCAATCCCGTGTGAAATACCAGATACCAAAGTCGTTGCAGAACTGGGTGTCGTGTTCATTTTCCAATTTCCTGCTATGCAATAGGAACGTTTCTTTGTCATGGTGCTTTCACTCCTTTTACTTGATAAATTCTATAATTGCGTAAATCTTCATCAGATTCAAAACCGACTCCACCTTCGATTAGCTCGCCGGGACGGGAGATTTTAACATACTTGTCCGAAGTGAGTTTGCGTCGTGAATTGTCCCACATCAACACCGATGTCTCTAAGGTAGTCCGCGAGCTGTCGCCCACAACTCGTACATTCTTATACGCCCACATGTTATTAGTGCGGTTATCCACCCGCGCAGAATCAGCGGTAAGGCGTGCTACCCGGTTGCCATAAGGTGAATAAAATTCTGCAATAACATTAGTATCAACAAGTGATTCATTGCGCTCTGCATAGAGGCGTGCCCGTCGAGCCGATAGGGTTGCTTTTACCGTGTTACCATCCATGAATTTCATCGAAAAATCCCAGAGAGTGTTATTGGGACTGATGTCGTACTTGGGCGGTTCCGGTTTTGTTTGTGTCTCATCATCACAACTGCTTGCCATCATCACACAACCCAAAACGAACAATATCACTAATGGATTGAGAAAAATTGTCGGTTGAAGATGTTGATGGAGTGAAGGCATTGTGATTTATGATTTGGAATGAGAACGCTGCACGTGATGAATATCCATCAGCATTTCCATAAAGGATTTTGCTTGATGTAACGGCATTTGAGTTGCAGAATCACTCTTTGCTTCTGTAGGATTAGGATGTGTCTCGAAAAATACTCCGTCTACACCAACAGCAACAGCAGCTCGCGCCAATGCCGGAATAAACTGAGGACTGCCACCGGATACCGCTCCTGCACTTGGCTTTTGAACGGAATGTGTGGCATCGTAAATAACAGGACATCCGCTCTCGCGCATTTGCACCAAACCGCGCATATCCACAACCAAATCATGATAGCCGAAAGTCGTACCGCGCTCACAAACCCACACGTTAGTGTTACCTACCGAGCGGACTTTATCAGCCGCTTTGATCATATCATCCGGTGCTGCAAACTGACCCTTCTTGATATTTACTGCTTTGCCTGTATTTCCGGCAGCTATAAGCAAATCAGTTTGTCGAAACAGAAAAGCCGGTATTTGCAAAGCATCAACATAACGAGCTGCTAACTCTGCATCAGTGGTCTCGTGAATATCTGTTATTGTCGGTAGTCCAAAATCTGAACCAGCATCACGAAGAATAGTCAGTGCCTCGTCATTACCTATACCGGTAAATGACGACACGCTTGTTCTGTTTGCTTTTTTGTACGATGCTTTGAGGATAAGTGCAACGTTCAATGTTTTGGCACATTCGGCAAGATGACCTGCTATATCAGTCAGCATTGCACGTGATTCAACAACACAAGGACCGGCTATAAATGTGAGTTGTTCTGCGTTTGGGGTAATTGTTATCATGCGCGAAAATAGCGAAGGCAATCAGTCGTGATAACTGCTCGGAATGTTTTTGTTCAACCATCGTAAAATATGTTGTTCGTATTTCTTACCGCCAATGTCCGGCAGGTTGAAATGTCCTCCGCCAGAAACAACATAAAGTTCCTTTGAATCGGATGCCAAAGCATTGTAGTTTCTGTGTACATACGATACATCAATTTTCTCATCTGCGTCTCCATGGACAAGAAGGACGGGTTGAGTGATAGAGCGTGCTGAATTTTCAGGTGAGACGTCACGGATTATGAATGATGCAATCTCTTCAGTACGCCGGAATACCGGCTCGGCGAGCCAAGACCAGCGTACATGAAAGAAGTCATCCATATAGTCATACATAGTTTCATGCAATGTAGCGAATGATGACTCACAAACACCGGCTGCTATACGCTTGTCAATTGCCATTGCCTGTAATGCAATCGCCGCACCCATTGAGTTCCCATGAAGTATAAAGGGTTTAGACAATTGAAGATTTGTGCTGATAAAATCAATACATGACTGTACATCAAACTTCTCGTAGTACCCAAGGGTGCAATACTGCCCGCCACTTTGTCCATGCGCCCGCGAGTCATACGCGACAACAGAATAGCCATCGTCATAATATCGTTTCATTGCATGAAGCGTCATCTCTTTACAGCTTGCTATTCCATGTAAAATAATGACCGTCCCCTTTGCATTATGGCGTTGGCAATACCATCCCGCTAGTTGAAGGGAATCACGTGTAATAAATGCGAAGTACGATGGTGTCAAATGATAATCGTCGGGCTTTACGCTGAATCGAGTGTACCGAAACAGCTTTTCACTAGTAACTCTTGCTGGACATATTGCACTATATGGAAGAATATGATGAATGGCATAGTATAAAGCCACAACCGCTACACTAATAACGATACACACCAGAACTGCCGGCATTCGAAGCATACTAAAGTGATGAGATAAAAAAAGCCGCATTAACTTTCGTGAATACGGCTTTAACAGAATGATGTTTCAATCAGGCGGTGATAATCGAACCAGTGGAAGAGGCATCTTTTTTGCCAAAATCTAATAGCGTTGGTGATGAACGACCTGTTTTCTCTTGGATGGTCATGAGTGCTTTCAGCAGTGCTTCTGGGCGAGGAGGACAACCCGATACATACACATCAACAGGAATGAATTGGTCAATGCCCTGAACAACAGAGTAACTTCTGAACATACCGCCAGACGAAGCGCAAACACCCATGGAGATTACCCATTTCGGGTCTGGCATTTGGTCGTAAATCTTACGTACAACCCAACTCATTTTATACGTCACAGTTCCGGCAACAATGAGTAGGTCGGATTGACGGGGTGTGAATCCCATTTTTTCTGACCCAAAGCGTGCCGCATCGAACCGCGAGCTGGCAAATGCCATCATCTCTATCCCGCAACAACTGATCCCCAGAGGCATTGGCCACATTGAGTTTTTTTGCGCCCATGCAATAGCTGTATCAATTGTTGTCGTTAGAAAACCATCACGTGCCAGTTTATCATTTAGTCCCATTTAAGTGCTCCTTTCTTAATGATATATATGTATCCTGCAAACAACAAAATCATAAACAGAAACATTGCAACAAAACCTATAGTTCCTAATACTTTAAACTGCACTGCCCAAGGATACATAAATACGACCTAGATATCAAACAGGATAAATAGCATCGCAACCATATAAAACTTAACGCTGAACCGTTCACGGGCTGACTTTAACGGCTCCATACCGGATTCATACGTCGAGTTTTTCTCTTTATTGCCACGGCGCGGTCCGATGTACTCGGCAATGAGGATATTTGACGCACCGAAGACAATTCCCAATATCATCATTATGATGACTGGAATATATTGTTCTATCATAGTATTTCTGTAGTTGTAATTGGTGTCTGCAAAATAGCATATATCCATGCAGTTGGACAAGTATCGAATTAATGGATTAAGATTTTTGTAACCATTGTAGTGCTGAATTGACTAATAATGCTGTGCCTATTGGTAATGCAGATTCGTCGGGAGAGAACTTCGCATTATGTAGCCCGGGCATGATGGTCTCGTCCGATGGATTCACACCTAACATCCAAAAAACAGCAGGTATTCGCTGTGCATAAAATGCAAAATCCTCCGCCCACATTTTTGGCTCAAAATCATGGAGTGACGATGTGTTCATCACATTTGCAGAAGCTGCACGGATGAATTCTGTCGCCGATTGATCATTTACTAAGGCGGGATAACCAATAACCGGTGTGAAACTGCTCTCCACGCCGTGTAACGAACATAACAGTGAACTATGCTCTTCAATCCTTTTGAGTGTAGCCCAGCGCCATTCCTCATTAAAGGAACGAAGTGTCCCTTTTATTTCCACCGTATCAGGAATAATATTCGTTGCTGAACCGCCGTGTATGGATGTAATAGTTATCACTCCTGCATCCAATGGATTACGTTGGCGTGTAACAAGCGATTGTAAATGTTGAATAAGCTCTGCTGCGGCGAGTATTGGGTCTTTTCCTTTGTGCGGTTGGGCGGCATGTGCGCCGTATCCGGTAAGTGTCCAATAGAGTTCATCGGCACTTGCCATCATCGGACCCGATACAAATTCTGCGATTCCAGTCCGTGCATCGGGATTAACGTGTTGTCCGAAGATTACTTCAGGTGGTCGTTCATCAAATAGTCCTTCGTTCAACAAGATTGATGCTCCGCCTGGAGATTTTTCTTCACCGGGTTGGAAAACAAGTTTGACTGTGCCATGAATGGATGACTCATATTTTTTTAAGATATGTGCAGCACCCAATAGCATCGCGGTATGGCAATCGTGTCCACACGCATGCATCACACCGTCGTTCGTAGAACTGTATTCCAAGCCGGTTTCTTCAACGATAGGCAGTGCATCTATGTCTGCGCGGAGGGCAACGCAACGCTCTCCATTACCGATATGAGCAACTACTCCGGTCGTACCAATTACTCGATGTTCGATACCAAGTTCTGATAATACTGAACGGATGTATGCGGATGTATGATGCTCGTGGAATGATAACTCAGGATTCTTGTGAATATGGCGGCGATAAGTTAGTAGCTGAGGATATAAATCCTTTGATTCTTCGAGTATATTCATAAGTTTTAGGTTAATGGGATTTCAACTGAATATGTTGTGAGTATATCTGCACTTCCTTCCAATGTCATGTATTGAATAATGCCGTCGAGTGATTCGATTCTAACACTCAGCGTTGATTGACTTGGAGGAATGATTGTGTAGTGGATAGCTGTGTCAATGCCATCCCAACAGTGGATCGCAGTTGCCAACGCTCCTGTTCCACATGCACCGGTAATGCCTTCAACACCTCGTTCATACGTTCGTAGATGTAATATCGTATCGGTTTGTGAATACACATTGACATTAGTTCCGCGAGGAAAAACCGGATGGTTGCGTAATAAAGACATTACCTCAAGCTCAGACATGAAGAGTTTAGTAGCTGCGGTACTAAGTTCATCTTCATGAAGGACAATGTGATCAGATCCTGTATTGATTGAAGAAACGGTGATTGAGTAATTGTCAATGAGAAGTGGGAGGTGCCTTTGAATTGATTGTGGTGGTGGAAAAACAACAGTAATATCATCAAGCGATGATATGCCGGAATAAACATTACCTGCCATGAAAAACCGAACGTATGAATCATCTGCTTTGATAATCCCGATATGTTGTGCGAATCTGATTGCACAGCGCGCACCGTTGCCGCACATCATTGATGTTGAGCCGTCGGGGTTAAAAAAATCAACCCTAAAATCAAGATCCAGTTCTTGTGATTCTTGGAGCATCATCAGTCCTTCCGTTTTTGGAAGAGTAGCATCCGAACAGAGCGACGGTACATGTGGTTGAATCTGTTGTGGAGTTACCAACCCGCCGCTATTATCTATAACAGTAAAGAGATTGCCGGCACCAGACATTCTTGCACATGGGAGCATCATATCACACTGATTGAAGAAATGAAACAAACTCGTTGTGAACGATACTGTTTGTGCAAAGGATGGACGTGGAATCGAGCCGGTATGGGGCGTTCGCGTATGTTGTGACAGTACCTCCCGCTTCTTCAATCAAAACAATCCCGGCGGCAACATCCCACGGTTTTAATCCGATTTCCCAAAATCCATCAAAACGCCCCGCTGCAACATACGCCATATCAATAGCAGCCGAGCCAAGACGGCGGACAGGAATTCCCATATTCACGATTCTGCTGAAGTACTCAACCGTATGTTCAGGATTGGTCTCAACATCGTAGGGAAATCCTGTAACGAGAATTGACGATTTCAGGTCAGGGCAATTCGAAACGGAAATTAGTGTGTCGTTAAGATATGCTCCGCTACCATGTGTAGCTTTGAACATCTCGTTTGTTATCGGCTGGTAAATTACTCCCGCCTCAATGATTCCGTTGTATTCCGCTGCTATACTAACACTGAAAATTGGGATGCCGTGTGCATAGTTTACCGTACCGTCCAAAGGGTCAATAATCCAGCGTACATTCGAATCAGTGTCATTGTTACTCGAAGCTCCGCTTTCTTCAGCTAAGAATGTATGGTTGGGAAAAACTTCCTTTATTGTTTCTATGATTGCATGTTCCGATGCAAGGTCATATTGTGTGACGATATTATGCGTTCCACCCTTATATGTTACGGATTTTGTCTGCGAAAATCCGTCAAGAAGAATTGTGCCGGCGCGGCTGGCGGCGGTAACTGCTATGTCAAGGAGATGCTGTCTGTTCATAGTGATATTGTAATTCTAAACGAATATACGGCGAAGAACCCGTTGTGGTGAGTGAGTGACATTTGGTTATCTTCGCTTATTGATTATCACTATTCAACTACATGAGAAGTGCCTGTTTAGGGAGCGTATGCAAAGTGTTGCTCTTCATCGCTGCGCTGATGTCACCTTGCTTCCTCATTGCACAGCCGTCGAATTTTATCAAACTGCCAAAGCCGACATTCAGTCCGGGTGGATACGACACGGTCGGTTTGAAGCAATCCATGAGTATAGCCGACGAATCGGCGGGTGTCATTGACCGTCCGGTGAATCCATCCAAATATCGTGTTGGTCCGAATGATGTATTTACTATCAATATCATGATG
>JAEUSO010000103.1 GCA_016788605.1 Candidatus Kapaibacterium sp.
CGTAATACGGAACCAATCCAAATCAGCGAGCCCGCCACGTGGAGCATAAGCGTTCCTGCCCGGACGCTCTTCGGATTGAACAAACTCTCGAACCCTGCGCTGCATATCACACGCGACTGCTATGCAAGCGATACAACACGAACTCTCGTTGAGATAAAACCAATTTGCAGTGACAACCTGCGGGCATTGACATTTACAGGTGTTGAAGTTGTTTCATTGATGCCGCAACCTATCGGGGAAGAATTCGCACTTACGCTCAAATCGTATGCTGCAAATACAGTAAGTATCTACCTTACCGACTTGCTTGGCAGAAAATTTATGCTGCAAGAAAATTTGCTGTTGCCTAATGGCACTCATTCTTGTATTTTAGTCACAAATCAAGTGCAGGGCGGCATGTACATGCTCTGCGTACAGTCACAGTATGATAATTCACAATTGCCAATTATTATTTCTAAGTAGGGGATATATGAAGTTCTACGGCTTGTTCTTATTGCTCATTGTCGGTTCGATTTGCTCAATGACGACTCTTTCGGTATATGCTCAAGATGAAGCTAACCCGTTGGAGCCGGAAAAAGCACCGCCGAAAATTTTTATCGGACCATGTGGTGGGTATAACCGTGTGTTCTCGAGCGGACCGTACATTACATACAACGATGCGATTTCTCCTTGCCCAAGTTTCACGTCCGGCTCTGCTAATGGTTTCTATGCCGGTCTGACGACGGAGTTTTTGATTGGTGACCCGAAAACATCAAAATCATCAATCATTGCCCGCTTCTTGTATAATAACATGCCTGCAAACTTTACATATCAGGATAAAACCAATACACTCCCTGTTTTGAATGGCGGAGGCGATGTTGTACAAACTACTACGGAATGGGTATCACAACAGAAGTACACAACGTTTGATGTGGATTTGATGTACCGATTCAACTTGGGTAACACACCAATTGGATTTTTGGCAGGACCAAGCATAGGGTTTGCGTTAACACAAGAAGTTGTCACCGACCTCAACCTCCTTACACCGAACAACGCTGTGTTTCAACAAACAAACTCGCGGACAATCCGTATCGAAGACCAAGGTTTCGCAAAAGATAAAAATCCGCTTCGTATTGCATTTAAGGCGGGTATTCAGTATGAGATTATACTCAAACGGTTTAGTGTAATACCCAATATCAACTATAACTTTGGTATTACCAACATTATGAAAAGCCAATCATGGCGCGTGAATGTTCTGCAAGCGGGTGTGGATGTTCGCTTTGCAGTTGGCAGCATTTTCTAAGAAGAAGTTTAGTTTTTTGAACGTCCGTAAGTCATCACTTACGGGCGTTTTTTTTTGAGGTACAGAATGGATATTATGTTTTCGCCATGGCGTTCGCAATATGTGCAATCGGCATCACAAGCAAAGAATGCTGATACATTGTGTTTTTTATGCGAGGCGGCAGTCGGCGATGACATTTCAACGTATGTTGTTCACCGGAGTGACCTTTGTTTTGTGATACTCAACCGGTATCCCTATAACAGCGGGCACTGTATGGTTGTGCCGTATGAACATACCGGAGATATTACCGAACTCAGCAATGAAGTCATGAATGACATTGGTCGAACACAACAACAAACTATTCGTGTATTACGTGAAATGTATGCGCCCCACGGTTTTAACTGTGGAATGAATCTCGGGGCAATCGCCGGTGCCGGAGTACCGGGTCATATTCATCTTCATATTGTTCCGCGTTGGAATGGTGATCTGAACTTTATGCCGGTTATAGCCGATGTAAAGGTTGCCATCGAATCACTTGATGACAGTTATAGAAAAGTCCGCGATGCCTTTCAACGAATACACTAATCCTACAAAGCGGATGAAGTTACAGAGAATCACACCCAAAAAGAAGTTCAGCCAGAATTTTTTAACTGATGCAGCAATAGCAAGAAAAATAGCTTCTGTATTGGAATGTACTGAGGGTGATATGGTTGTTGAAATTGGTCCTGGCACCGGTGCGCTGACATCGCATCTTATAGCACATCAAGGGGTTAGTGTTTATGCTTTGGAACTTGATGAGCGCGCTGTTGCATCGTTACGGCAGACATTCAGTACTGTTGATAGTAATACACTCCACATAATTCATACCGATGCACTTGCTTATGATCTGCATTCCCTTGCACAATCCGCCGGACGTTCACTGAAAGTGATTGGCAATCTGCCCTATGCAATAACAAGCGACCTCCTTTTCCATCTTTACGATAATTCGGAAAGTATATCCCGTGCTGTTTGCATGGTGCAAAAGGAAGTGGCGCAGCGCATTGTGGCATCGGTACGCACGAAAGAATACGGGATATTGACACTTGCAACACAGATGGCTGGTACGGCACGAATCCATTTTGATGTTCCATCCGGTGCATTTTACCCGCGACCGTCAGTGACGTCGTCTGTATTTTCTGTTGATATGCACAAAGAACAATCAACGAATGCACTTAATGTATTGAATCTGCGCCGCCTTGTGCGTGCGGCATTCAATCAACGCCGGAAAACATTGCGGAATTCACTGGCGGCTTATTGCGAAGAGCAGTGGCACATTTCTGTCCGCACCATTGACAGCCCTATGCTTGAACAACGAGCCGAGGAACTGACATTGGCTGATTTTCGTGAACTCTACCATATACTACAACAGGCATCCGGGTGATGACATTTCGATTTACAGGAATTTTTCAACGGCTTAATGCAATGGATATCTATCTCCTTGTCTTAATGTCGCTGTACTGCATTGTTGCCATACTGTTCAGTCCGTGGATACCCGATTGGTGGGTAATCGTGCTCAGTGACGTTGGCATTGCCGCTGCACTTGCTGGTATCGTTGCAGTGTACACCGATGCAAGCCCACGTTGGATGAAAGCAGTGCGGCTGTTCTATGTTATCCCGTTGGTGTATCCGATGTATAATCACACGCAGATACTCGTACCGAAACTCAACTGGTGGCTTTTTGATCACGCGCTTATATGGTTGGATCATTTCCTGTTCGGACTGCATCCCACCCAAGCATTACAAGGTATTTCGATTCCGGCATTGACGGAGTATCTGCAATTCACCTATATCACTTTTTACCTTCTGCCGTGCATCCATGTCGCCGTGTTGTATTATCAACGGCGCGATGACGAAGTGATTGAGTTCGGTCGCATGATGGTGTTCGCTTACTTTCTCTCATATCTCGCGTACTTTGCATTTCCTGCCGTCGGACCACGGTTCTTCTTGCATGATTTCTCCGCAACCGACACAGAACTTCCCGGATTGTTTCTTACAAACACGCTGCGTCAGTTTGTGAATGCGGGCGGTGGATTGGAATCGTACTCGGCTAATCCCATCTGGTCAGTGAACCGCGATTGCATGCCCAGCGGTCACACCATGATGACATTAGTGAACATCATTCTTGCATGGCGGTACAAGACAAACGTGAAATGGCTGATAACTATTATCGGGGTCAGTTTGATTTTCTCGACGGTTTATTTACGGTATCATTACGTCGTTGATGTGATTGCCGGTGTGGTGTGTGCATTTGCAGTACTTCCGCTCGAGCCCAAAGTCCACGCATGGATGCTGCGGCATAAAATAATTCAGTATTGATCATGCTTCAGCCGACGGACACAAATCGCTGATACAACAAACATTGCATTGAGGACGGCGGGCAATGCAAACCGCACGACCATGGGTAATCAGCGAAGTATTCACTTCATTCCACAACTTCTGCGGAGTAAAATCCATAAGTTCCTGTTCAATTTTTACAGCATCCTTTGTTGCAACAAATCCGAGCAGGTTCGACAGGCGTGTTACATGCGTATCAACTGTCAGACCGGGTTTGCCAAACCATTGGCTCAAGACAACATTGGCGGTTTTTCTACCGACACCGGCAAGTGTAATCAATTCTTCAAGGGTATCCGGCACCGTGGAATTGAACTCTTCCACTAACACCGTGCAACATGCTTTGATATTCCGTGCTTTTGCTTTATAGAATCCCGTGCTATGGATTGCCTGTTCGATTTCTTCCAGCGGAGCTGATGCAAAATCTTCAGGTCGCGGATATGTGGTGAACAATGCAGGGGTAACCATATTTACTCGCTCGTCAGTGCATTGTGCTGAAAGGATTGTTGCTATTAACAACTGAAATGCTGAACTATGGTTCAATCCCAAAAATGTTCCGGTGTATTCGCTCCGCAGTCGCCGGAGGATTTCCACCATACGAGTGGTTTTTTCTTGTTCACCCTCGCGTTTTCGTGGAGTTTTTTTTGCCTTCTGTTCTTTACGTATCGTTGGTGTCATCAGATTTTCTTATAAGAGTTCGTTGTAATCCTACACAACATTTCCGGCAATCCTACAAATTCCATAGACATGGGGAAATTGCGTAGAACTACGTAAAAAAGTTAGGAGATATGCTAAAGTTCTGCCAAAAATATCCGAAAATTCCCTTAGCACAGCTTCACGGAACGAACTGCCGATAGCATACATTGCTATCCCACCTCAAGGATGAACTCCCCAAGCAACTTACTTTATTGGAGTTCATATTATGTTACAACGCGCTACTTTGTTTGCACTCACCCTGATGTTCGCAACGGTATTCGCTTTTGCTCAATTGCCAACCCCCTCAATCTTATACCCAACATCTGCGGACGTTGTGAATGCACCCGAAGTGATGTTCACATGGGAATATGATGGCACAGGTGCTTCGTTCGATGTCCATGTTTCGACATCAGCGGATTTCACCACACTAATTGCACAAGGTCAGAGCAACGAAACATCGTTCCGTTTTCACGGCGAGAAAGGCATTCAGTATTATTGGCGCGTTCGTGCAAAAAGCGGTGATGAAGCCAGCACGTGGTCATCATCATCGGCATTTATGATTCTCTATGCACAGCCATCGGCTCCAACGCTAATCTACCCGATGATGGGGACGGTTAATGTCCCGGTTACTCCGTCACTGCGCTGGAAATCTGTTGCAGGAACTATGTATCAAGTACAAGTTTCGCGCTCCAACAGCTTTGATGTCGTCTTAGTCAATATCAATGTGCCGACGGCTGGAAATGTATCGGAAGTCATGGTTGGCGGACTTGACTATGCAACAACATACTTCTGGCGTGTTCGCGGACAAAAGTCCGGTGCGTACAGTGTTTGGTCGAGCGTCTATGAATTTTCAACAGTTCAACAAGCATTAGCTGCACCTGTTCAGGTAAATCCGCCAAGTCGCGCACTGCTCGCATTCAGTGCATCACAATCATTGGAGTGGCAAGCCGCTGAAAATGCAAACGGCTACGACCTTGACGTTGCAGTGGACGAGGACTTCACAAATATCATCACATCTGTTGAAGGTATCACAGAAACATCATACCTGTACAAAGGCATTCAAGACAATACCCAGTACTTCTGGCGTGTACGGACAGCAAACGGTTTGACAAAGAGCGTATGGTCAACATCCTCATTCATCGTTGGCAACTTACTCCAAACTAACACACCGCGTTCGCCAAAACTTGCATTACCGGTGAATGGCATGGCTAACACCACAACAAACCTTGACCTTGTTTGGCAACCGATTGACAATGCAAGCGGCTATGATGTGGAAGTATCTCCGACACCGCAATTCTATACAGTCGTCTATCGGATTTCCGTCAGCGAAACAAAAACCACAGTGAAGAACCTCAGTTCAGGTCTTCAATACTTCTGGCGTGTTCGCGCTAAGAATGAGCATGGCGCAGGTTCGTGGGCTATCGCAAACAGCTTTACAACAGGTACAACACCATTCTCACCAATGTTGCATTACCCGGCAGCAGAAGCGGTGAACATACCGACCAAAGCACGCTTGAACTGGAATGCCACACAAAATGCAACAGCGTACCATATTCAAATTTCGACGAATTCCACATTCACAGCCCTACTGGTTGATAAGACAATCACTACAACGGTCTATGATGCAGAGTTACCGGAAGATAAGGTTCTGTTCTGGCGAGTGAGCGCAGTTAATGAGATTGGCGAAGGCACATGGTCACCATGGCGCTTCTTCCGCACAGCTGCGGAAAACAATGTAACATCGGTGGAAGAATTTGACCTTGGCGTTTCAGATTTCTCAGTATCGCCGAATCCGGGTGAAACATTTGTCCGCATCAAATACACAGTTCCTGCCAAAGGTCATGTTATCGTCACGATGATGGATATGATGGCTCGCACAGTGGCAACGATTGTTGATGCAGACCAGTTTGTCGGTTCGTATGAGATACCGTTCAGCGCAACAATGCTTGAAGCGGGTATCTACAATGTGAATATCCAACTCAACGGTTTTGTGAAAACACAAAAACTCGTTATCGTTCGCTAAGCAAATTGCATACACATAAGAAAGCCCTTGATGCTTCACTGCGTCAAGGGCTTATTTCTTTTCAATCGGTATGCGTTATTGTTTCACGCGGATTCTGATGGAGCGGTTGAGGAAACGACCTTCAGGTTTGCTGTCGTCGAACTTGTTTGTTTCCGCAATCGAAGAAACTATCGTGAACTTGGAGCCGCTCACGCTGCGAATAAATGTTTCGGTGGATTTTGCGCGGCGTTCCGAGAGTTCTTTGTTCCGTTGTTCTTCGCCGAGTATGTCCGCGCTTCCTAAAATCTCAATCGTCGAACCGGCTGGCAGTAACTCTGCAAGCTGTCGGATAAGGTCTTTGTTTGCTTGCGAGAGGTCGTTGCTGTTATAGTCGAAGCGGAGGATTGCATCGAACGGTGCGGTGTTCAATTCAATCTGTTCGCGGTTCAACGTTGAGAGGTTGATAGCGAGTTCATCGCGCGAAGCAATAGACGACGGACCGGACGCATTTGCCTCAATCGTGAACTGACCGGCATCTTCTTTTATACGCTCGTTGAAGTCAATCTTCCGCTCGGCTGACGACGAGAACTTTTGCTCCGAGCCGATATTCGTAATCACGTTCACATCGCCGCGCAGATTCGCCATTTCGCATACTAAACGGACGTTACCGGTCAGTTGCATAAACTTCTGCCGAGCCACATATTCCTGAAGCGGAGCGTCGTTCACGATAATATCAACGCGGCGGTTTTCCGCTTTGCCTTCGGCATATTCCTGATTCGACGGAACGCGCGGAAGCAGCATCGTTTTAACGGAGATTTTTTGAGCGGGAACACCCAATCCTTCCAACGCATCCTTTACTGTTTCAGCGCGGCGTTTGGCAAGTGCCAGCCCTTCCTTCTCGTCTGTGCCGGATGTTGCCGCTTCCAAAACAAAACTCGCCTTTGGATTTTGCTTCATAATGTTTGCAATCGAGCGAAGGATTCCCCTGTGATATTCAACCACATCGTCTGTCTCAAACGGTGTGTTGTTATTCTTAAAATAGCGTTCGGGAATGTCGGCTGAATTTGCATCGAAGAAAACTGCGTTCACAAGCGGGAACGAAGCGCGCAGTTCATTGCCCGTTTGAAGTTTAGCATTCACATCGCGCAGTTGAACAGACAGTGTTGGAATTGGCGGCGGGGGTGGTGGCGGAGGTACGACAACGACAACCGGTGTATCCGGCTTTTTCTGAACAGGTGGCTCGGGCGGCGGCGGCGGTGATGACAATAAACTGAATCGCAGCCCCAAATCCGCGCGTATGCTCATTACCGTCCAGTTCACATTTGTAGCCACATTACCAATGTTGTAATCAATGCCGATTTGTTGCGTGAAGAATGATGTCTTCCCGATAGGCAGCATGGACTCAAGTCCTGCGCTGAACCCCAACTGCATCGAAGGCATTTCACGAATCGGTTGTGTGCCGTTCGAGAGGTCGAGCGTTTGCTTACCATTGATCTTATAGGTGGCGTAATCGGGTGAGACGATTCTGCGCTCTTGAAGATACGTCGGCGAAAGCGGAATACCGAAACGGATTCCTCCAAACGAGCGAATCGAAACTTTACCAATCTCCGCTATTTCAGCCCGCAGTTCCGGCATGATTTCAAGATAGGGAAGATTGACAGTGAGCGAGTTTTCAGAGACGACATTGATGACCGTGTTCGAGATGCTGTCGTTCGCCGGCTCGGAATCATTCTTTGTGTAGAGCTTGCCTTTGCGGTTTGTGTAGAGAAACCCGATTCCTGCATGAAAACTTCCACCGAGGGGGATTTCGATTGTCAATCCGCCGCCGATGCCGAAGCCAGAACCGCGCTCGAAGATGCCGCAATCCACTACCGAACCAAAGTTGTTAAACGACGGGCTGTGGAAATTGAACATGCCGCTCAATCGCGGATGAACAGCCAGCCACTCCCGCTCGACCGGAAATTGATTTTGAGCAATCAATGCCGGATGAACGAATGTGAGCGTACTCACCAAAACAATTCCAACACGTATGATAGTGTTCTTCATTCCTAATACTTCCATATTTTTCAGGATGCAAATATCGTGTAAATCGGCTATTGCGAAGATTTTCCTTTCTTGATGCAGGGCTTCGCCACGCTGTATGCTATTTTGAGCCAGAGAATGACCAGCCCAAGAACATGCCGCGATATACCGATAACGAAATAATCATACCATACTGCACGGATGCCTCGAACGGCAAGGGTTATGCCGATGAACTCGTTATACCGGATTCTGTTAATGAGGTAGTTGAGTTTATGCGCTCGACACGCGGTATGGTGACGCTAAGCGGTGGAGGAACTGGACTTGGCGGCGGGCGTATTCCCGATGGCGGTAGTATTGTTTCCTTGGAACGCTTTCAGGCGTGTACGTATGATTCGGCATTGAAGCAATTAACGGTACAAAGCGGTGTATCGCTCGCAGATGTGCATAGGATTGCAAGTGAGTATGGTTGTTTCTTCCCGCCGGATGCAACGGAATGGGGCGCGTCGGTTGGCGGCACAATGGCGACAAATGCGTCGGGTGCGCGATCATACCGGTACGGTGCGTCTCGCCATCATGTGGTTGCGATAGATGTTTTGTTGGCAAATGGTGAGTTGATGCGCCTGCGTCGCGGTCAACATACGGCGGTTGATGGCATACTCAAGTTGCCATCTGCGGGAGGGGATGTGTATTCTATTCCCGTTCCCGCAATTCCTCGCCCGCTCACATCAAAAAATGCTGCGGGATTATTTCTTGTGCCGAATCTTGACGCAATTGATTTGTTCATCGGCAGCGAGGGGACGTTGGGTGTGATTACCGCCGCAACACTTCAATTGCAAATCTTGCCGGAGTCAGTTACCGGAATGATTATCTTCTTTCAAACATCGGATGAATGTGTGTCATTCGTGGAGGCGATTCACGAAAACGAATTGAGGCGGCTCGTAACACCGCCGCGATTAGTTGAGTATTTCTCGAGCTCGTCATTAGCAGTGATGAGAACTAAAACCACAGGAATACCTGATAATGCTCATGCTGCTCTATGGGTTGAGATTGAACATGCGTCGGATAACGCAGATGAAGTGCTTGAACAGTGGTTCGGTTGGTTGAAGGACTATACACCGTTGGGTGATGAAACATGGATTGCCGGTTCGGATGCCGGACGTGAGCGTTTGCGCCGATTCCGTCATGCTCTGCCAAGCGGTGTGTATGAGCGGTTGACTGCGACCGGGCAGCGAAAAATCGGGACGGACTTTGCCGTGCCGCACAGCTA
Organism: Candidatus Kapaibacterium sp.; assembly: GCA_016788605.1. Classification (GTDB taxonomy): domain Bacteria; phylum Bacteroidota; class Ignavibacteria; order Kapaibacteriales; family NICIL-2; genus JAEUSO01. The sequence continues at coordinate 9,616 of JAEUSO010000103.1, forward strand.
TCTGAGGCAACTTGTAGAGAACTATGCAGAGTATGAGCAACAGTTTGGCGACAGGATGATTCTCTTCGGTCACATTGGGAATGCCCACTTGCACGCGAACTTTTTCTATGCAAACGATAGCGAAGAACGTGAAGCACAGAACGCATACATGAACCTCCTTGAATTCACATTGAGAGTCGGCGGAACGGTGTCGGCGGAGCATGGTATCGGTCGCATAAAGAAGGAATATCTCCGCAAGATGGTTGGGGATGACACCATCAACACATACCGTGCGATAAAGCAAACACTCGACCCGCATTGGCGGCTAAACAACGGAGTAATGTTTGATAGAGTTTGATGCGAGCACGTTCGGTGATTTTTCTGCCTCCGGCAAACGGCACCGCGCCTTTCCCCTCCGCCCAATACGTCCCCCTGCCGAAAAACGCAGCCCGCTTTCAACCAAGCGTTCTTGCGTTCAGCTTCCAACAAATACCCGTCATCAATCACCCCACCAACCTGTATTCCTACACAAACCACAAAATCCGCCCTGTATAAAAGTGTTTCCGCCGTTCAAGAAACTGCTTCCGCCGTCCAAGAATCTGTTTCCGCCGTCAAAAAAAGTGCTTCCGCCGTCCAAGAATCTGCTTCCGCTATGACAGAAAGTGCTTCCGCCATGACAAAAAGTGCTTCCGCCGTAGTAGAACCACTTGGCGGGGCGGCGAAACCACAAAACGGGAGAACGGAAGCATCTTTTTTAGCTTCCTACGCAGTTTTTTGCTTCTGACACGAAATGATACCTCACCGAAAAGAA
>JAEUSO010000104.1 GCA_016788605.1 Candidatus Kapaibacterium sp.
TTTTCCGCACGCGACGGGATGGGTATCACACTCTTGCAACGTGCCGGAATCATTACAGCGATAATCACAAGCGAGAACACGCCCATCGTTACAAAGCGGGCTGCGAAGCTAAAGATTCAACATGTGATACTCGGTTCGCATGAAAAACATACAGCATTGCGAGGTCTTGCCGATACTTTAGGAATGGAACTTGAGAACGTGTGTTTTATCGGTGACGATGTGAATGATGCATTCGCAATTCAGGCAGCCGGATTTTCCGCTGCACCTGCCGACGCAACCGACTACATTAAATCCCGCGTCTCATACGTCACTCACGCCAATGGCGGATACGGTGCGGTACGCGAGGTTGCAGAAATGATATTACAAGCACAATCAAAACCCGTGTCGCTGCCAGAGCAATGGTAATCAATTCACCAAATCACGAAACTCTTAACATCTTAAGGATACACACATGAATAACAACGAATCGAACTACATGCGCGGCTTTGTGATGGGTGCTGTCATCGGTGGCGCAGTTGGTGCTGTTGCAGCATTACTCCTTGCCCCAAAAAGCGGAAAGGAATTACGTCAAGACCTTGCCGACAGAAGTAACGACATCTATGACAAAGCACAACAGATGATTAATCGCGACCAACTTGGCGAAGAATTGCCTCCGGTATCAATGAACGAAGGAAGGGTACGTGCAGAGCGGATTGTGCAATCAGCTCGAGACCAAGCGGAGTCATTGCTTACAAATGCAGAGCAAGTCCTTCGTGATGCGCGTATGAAAGCAACAACTGCAAAAGAATCCGTTCAGGATAATATCAGCCGTGTCCGCGATGCCGCAAAGGCAAGCATGGATGCGTTCAAGAGTGAAATGAATAATAACGGTTAAACAGCACCGATATGGAACTCACACTTTCGATTGCCGGACTTATCGCAATCATTGTCTTTATAGTGTTTTGCGTGTATGCCATCAAATCATTACGTCGAATAACCGCAATGATGGGCGATGCTCACGAAACATTGCGCGAAACGAAAACCATTGCACAAGAACTGAGCAGCAGTTTGCCGACGACGTTCAAGCAGATAACACACATTACTAATCAACTTGGCAATACAATGAACAAGGTTGATACCCAGCTTGATACATTGCATGAAGGATTGCAACAGTTTCGGGAAGTTGGCGAGCGTGTGAATGCACTTGAATCACGTTTGCAGGATAAATTGGAAGCACCATTGATGAGTGCTGCATCTGTTGTAAGCGGAGTGTCGAAGGCAATCAGCGCATTTGCGAGCGGGCTGTCGCGGAAATAACACTCTTACAAATTGCATAGTGTAAAAGCCCGATGTTCATCGGGCTTTATTGTTTCTTCTTCATCATGTGATGCCTGTATGTATTCAATCCGCTTGTTATCCCAGATAGCGTGACACCGAGTTCTGAACGTACTTTGTGCGTTATCAATCCTGCCCGCAGCGGACGTTTAGCAAGTTGACCTAACGAAGCCGTTTGCACACGTTGCATCTTTGAACTGTCAGTATGAAATAGCGCGGCAATCTGTTCTGCGAAATCATAGCGCGAACAGTAGTCGGCACCTCCACAATGATAGATTCCATGAGCGGCGCGTTCCATCATGCGTAACGCAGTGAGCGCAATGTCATCACTGAGCGTCGGGTTGCCGAACTGGTCGTCCACAACATGAAACGGTTCGCCGCTATCGCAACGGTTTAACACCCATTGTACAAAATCGGTTTTGACACCCGGCGCAATACCATAAACAACATTCGTCCGTAACACAGCAAATGTATCCGACGTTGTGACAACTGCATTTTCTCCCGCGAGTTTGGTGCGACCATAATAGTTAATCGGAGAAGGCAAATCGGTTTCGATGTATGGTCCTTTGATTCCATCAAAAACATAATCGGTGGAGAGATGTAAAAAATATGAAGAGTAAATACGGCACAGCTTGGCAAGTCGTTCCACACCTGCGACATTGAGTTCGTTGGCAAGTTGTTTATTGCGTTCGCATTCATCAACATTCGTCAAAGAAACAGTATTGATAACATAGGCGGGTTTTTCTGACCGGAAAATCTCTTTCAGGCGTGGAGTATCGGCAAGCCCACATCGGTACTGCGTAATCCTCTTCATTTCAATACCGTCAGGGAGGATAATATCACGTGAAGAACAGAGGACAAACCGTGCATCTGTCTCGCGCAAGAGCAAGCGAAGAAGTGCCGCAGATACTTTACCTGCGGCACCCGTTATCAAAATCGTAGCTATGGTATCGGACATAGATAGTGAATCTTACCGTTCAATGACAAAGCGTTTTGCTATAACATCCGTTCCTGTTCGGAATGTCACTACGTACATACCTGCCGGTAATGACCGGACGTCAAGAGTTCTATTACCATGACTAAGGACAGATTCCTTCATCTGAATTCCTCGCAAATCAAGTATCCGAGCAACTGTTAGCTCGTTCTGAAGTGAAGGCATATCAACAATGATATAGTCGTGCGCCGGTTGCGGATAGATGCTGATACCCTCAACACCGGTCTCGTTCAATACTGATGTCGGTATATTCGATTGTTCAACTGCATACCACAGTGATTTAGTTTTTGCTTGATCAATATCAAAACCAAACCGGCTGCCTGTTTTCTTTGCAACAATACGTTCGCCTGTGCGGCGACCTAGAGAATCCAACGGATAGACGAAGAGAGAATCAAACGTGGAGCGCATGGAAATACGGAATGCCAGACCTTCAACTTCTGTTGAACCGGAACCCCAGTTGCGCCAGATGGACACCGAGTCGCCCGACGACCACACCGCACCTTTGTTCTGAGTGCGTGATGATATGACGAACAACGACTTCTTAGCATGAGTGATTGCATTCGTATCATTGCTCTGCCAGAGGAATGTTCCCATTGAGTTAGCATCGCGGTGTTCGATGGTAATACCGTTATCAAACTCGAACAGCCCTTGCTTCACCTGACCTTGAACGCCAACAAACTGTGGTGTGTTGAATTTCATCCAACCTGAAACTTGATTGAGATGGAATTGCTCTTTTTCACCTTTGATATTTGCCATATCCAACCCGTTGGGGTCGGTGAATTGCGGTATCAATAATTGTGGTAGAAACGACGGCAACTTGGCATTGATTGAGTCAATTTCAATTCGACGAAAGAGCGGCATTCGCGGGTCGGCTGGCTCAAAGAGATTATAGCCGAATTGTTGCTGCCAAGCGGGTATCGTGAGTAAGTCGGCTGAATGATTCAATGCAATTACTTCTTCGCAACGGGGTATAACACCGCTTCGGAACATCGTTGCAGCAAATGGTGCAAGCGATTGCATGGAAACAAGATTTTGAGTTGACCAGAAGTTATCTTTTGGCAAATTTTGGTTGCGGATTTGTGTATAATCAAACACATCATTGATAAACATACCATCCCAATCCTGATACGCCGCCATGTATGGAACATATGTCATTATCTCGTTCACAAACCTATTAGGATACGCAATGCCGCTATTGGAAATCACATGCGGTTTTCCTTTGATTTTACCTTTGCTGATTAAATACAAAGCATAAGGATATGGCTGCTCTATAAATGATTGATTTTGCATGTTCCATGATTTATCAGCCGAGTTTGAACCTGAAAATCCCGATATGTACGAGCCGCTTGACGTGAAATCCATATTGAAGTTAGAAACCATGTCGTGCAAGTACTCGGTGCGGGTTGTACCAGAAACAAGTTGCAGGCATTTCAATGTGTCTTTCAGATATGAACGAAGTGTTGAATGATACCTCTCAGTGAGCCATGCAACGAAAAGTCCCGATTCCTGCCAGCGTTTGTATGTTGAACCGTCGTTGTTATTAAAGTCGGTGAACTTGATATTGAATTTCGTGAGAGATTCTCCGGCACGGAGGGGGTCTGACGCTTCTTCTTTGAGTGATGCGTTATCCAGATACACATCGCCAAGTGATTGTCCCAATCCGAACATGATTGCGGCATCATCGTGCGTAGCGCTTGCAACAAAGAGATACGAGTATTGCTTCATGGTGGACGTGAGTGTATCATATAATGCCAAGCCGTATGTACTGTACGGTGGTTCGGGGCGAATCAAGGTTACTAAGAACGGTCTTTTGCCTTGCTGTGCGGTTGTTTTAGCATGAAATGTCAGTCGGTACTGTCTTCCACGCACTAACGAAATCGGTCGTTGGATTAGTTGCAGGTCATACCAGTTGCCACCAGCTTTATTCACTCTGATTCGCGCTGCCTGTGTTCCTTCCACTTTATCAGCAGGTGCTTCGCTGAAGTTGAGTAATGCTTCCGAGCCGGAGCTGACATTCAAAATCCAAGGGGATGAAAAAACCGACTCGAAGCCCGGATCACGGAGAAGGTTTGTAGGATTAACAACGGTTGATGCCCACGCTGCTTTTAAGCCGTCGTCGTTCTTATACCGTGCAAGAAGAAACATCTGATATAACGAATCGAGATTCTGTATTTGGCGCGGCGTGAGTGTGTTGTACTGTCCATTTTGGAACGAGAGTGAGAGATAGGTATCATTGCTTGCTTGCAGTGATGCAATCGCCGGTTCCACTTTGTACGCATTTCCTGTGTAAGGATTAACATGCTCAAACAAACGCTTTAAGAATTTTCTTTGAGCTATTTGATACGCGGTGGATGTGTATTGCAGCGAACGGACATTCCAATAATCCGCTATGCTGTCCCAATCAGGTACGCCATCATTACGGTGCGGACGGTATGCGTTATTCACAAGAAACACATACAGTCCGTTTGCTTTGCATTGCGCAATCAGCCAGTCGAGTTTTTTGATATTGAGAGTATTAAATGCAGTGTCAGTTGTTGAAGCGTTGCCATCAATCAAGCCGGTGTATCCGGGTGCAGTGATGTCCCAACCAATCAAACGAACCGCATTATATCCCAACTGTCGTAAGCGACGTGTCATGTCCACTGCATCTGCACTATCTGGAAGACAGGCAAAGTATGAAATGGTTGCGCCAAAAATGCGCACTCGCTTGCCTGATTGCGTTGTGAAGTGACCGTCACCCGAAACACGCAGACGCAAGACATCGGTAATCGGTATAGCCGGAAAATCAGTCATGTCGGTTGTCCGTATAGAATCACCAAGCGGGATTGTATATGGTATCGGATTACTGAATGGTTGCGCCATTGCGCCTGTAATGCAAAGGCAGATTGCAATAGGTATAGTGAAGTGTTTAATTGTCATTGGGTGCTCCTAATGAAGTATGATGACGTGTTGATAGCGTATCTGATTTGCACATCGCGCCACGATGCGGTACATACCGCTTGGATACGTACTAGTATTCAGTGATGTATTGATATAGTCGCTTGCAAGACCGTTCCACAACGGCGTTTCCGCTCCATCCGGTGCGATGAGGGATATGTTGGCATGATGTAGCATTGCACCAAAACTGCATTCCACACGCAGTTCGGAATTGATAATATTCGGTGTTGGTGCAAACAGCATGAAATCGTCGCTCACTGTTCTTTCTACTGATACCGTTTCATCTCGTTTGCCGATAATGCTATACCAGTATGAACGTTGCTGTGCTTGATTCAACGAGAACCTGAATCGTGAGCCGGACTTTGTAGCATAGATTGGTGCCGATCTCCTGCGTCCCAATGAGTCCAAGGGAAAAATGAGCAGTGAGTCGTACTGCGAGCGCATAGAAACATCAATGCCCATTGCTTCGGTTTGAATCTCTGCCAACCCCCAGTTGCGGTACGTAGTGGAATCGCCGTCCCATTGTGCGTTAACATTGGCAGCGCGAGTCGAGAGCGTCAGTATGATATTGGGTGATTCGTTAATCGGTAACGTATCTGCAGAGACGAATGCTATCGTGCCGAACCGCCCGTTATCCTTTCGTTCTATGCTAAGATCGTTGGTGGGTTGTAAGACCTTGCCGCGTAATACTCCATTAAGCACAACAGCACGGGGTGTGATTGCTGTGAACAGTGTGTCATCGGCATTCCACAAGAGTTCTTCGGTATCGCTTATCAGGTTGCGTGTATTGACTATACCGTTCGGATCTGCAAGGGCAGGTATTTCCAACTGCGGACGGAATGTTTGCAACGATGCTGCAAATGAGTCAATCTCCGTCCTTCTGAACAGGGGAATACGGTTGTCGTTGTTGCTTTCAAGGAAATACGAACCGAACTGATGCAAGGTCGGTGCACTAATCGCTTCGGCAGTATGTCTGATAGGAATGACCGTTTGTGCAGGTTGAATCAATCCGTTCTTAAACAGGTACGATGCAAAGGGGATTGTTGCATTGAGCGGAGAATTGCCTGACATTTCATAGTGCAGGTTTTTAGAAACCGTTGTTGACGTTAATCCCGGACGTGTTGCAGAATAGTAGTTCAAAAAATATCCATCGGCATCATGATAAGCGTAGTAGAAGGGTGTCAGTGTGCTGAGTTCATTGATATTCTCGTAAGGAAATGGCATAGTGTGGGCATTGATGACAAGCGGCTTGTCTTTGATTTTCGCCCGTGTGGCATTAGCTATTAGTCCACCGGTTTTATTCGCCAGCATGGCATCATTAAGCACATACCACATTGTATCAGACGGAGAGTTCGGTATCCGGCGGCGGAAATCCCATTGCGTAGTAGCAGTCGTAAAGTCCCCGAAACGCATGGCATAAATATCATTCGCATTCGAGATAGAGTTTTGCGTCGAGACCAAGGCAGCGCATTGAAGAGAATCCTTGATGTACTGAATCATATTCTGATTATACCGTTCCATTGCGGTATGATAGAATTGCAATACGTCCATCCACCGTTTGTGAGGAAAGGTGTTGAAGCCGTCATAACGAAGGCGACGTAGCTTGAATGTTGAAACTGTGTCACCGGTGATAAAGGGCGTTTCAACCTGTGCTGTAACTCGGACATCGTCTATCCAGATAGTTCCGTTTTGCCCACCTGCCTGTACTGTAAACCGTGTTGCACCATTGACACTTGATCGGAAACGGTAACTGTATTCTTTCCATGCTGTCGTCAGCGTGTCACGTACACTCAGATTACCAACAACAAACCGTGCCGTCCGTGAAGCGACATTTGTCTTCGCCCAAAATTTTACTTCGTACTGCGCGTATTTCTGAAGCACAGGTTCATTGTTGTAGTACTGTATGTTTGTCTCAGCCGTACCGGGAGTTGCAATGATAATTTTCAACGAATACGTCCCTTCTTTTTTATCAACTTGGTCACGCTCGACAACTGCATTTGCACCGCCAGCGAATGCGGACATTATCCATGTAGAGCTATATAAGTCGGGCTCGAACCCGCCATTGAGCTTAATGACATTTGACAGGTTTTGCGGAGTGAATGTCCACGCTGCACGGATGCCCGCTTCGTTTGTGTATTTGGTGAGCAACCATCGCGTCCACAGAGTATCAATGTAGCGTGAGTTATTGAACGATAAGATTGAACTTCCGCCATCGCTACGATGGTTCACATGATTATTAATCCAACTTATATATAGCGAGTTACCTTCATCCAAATCAAGGAGCGCAATCGCAGGTTCGTTTTTGTACTGAACACCGGTATATCTATTGGTTAGATTGAGTAATCGTGCAACAAACTTTTTGTATTCGCTTTGCAACGCCGGCTCAAAATAGTTCATGATAACACCATTGGCAGGAAGGGAATCGCGACGTGGTATTGCATCACCGCTTCGGGCTGTTCTGTTGGAATGCAGGCAAAGATTTACATACACGCCGTTTTGTTTGAGTTGATAGATAAACCAATCAAGCCGCTTTACCTGATTTGAGTCAAACCCGTTGCTATTACCGGTGCTTGTATTCTGAAGTATGCTGTTTGAATTGCTGGCTGAATAATCGAAATTCTTCATGCGTACTGCATTGAAACCGAGTGCCCGCAGTTTTGCTGCAACAATAATCGCTGTTGCACTGTCGGGAAAACACGCTTCGCCACTGAGAATTGTTCCGAACATACGGACACGCTTTCCGTCACGTGTAAAGAAGTGACCGTCTTTCAATTCAATTCTTCCATTTTGTGTTATGGGCGTAACTTCAGTTGAAAGCGGAAATGTTGAGTCCAACGGAACAGTTCCGCTCAGGTTGAGTGAAATCGGATTGAGTAATGGCTGTGCTATGGCTGCAGTCGCCAATATCACGTAACAAAGTATAGTAAAGCGGGTTAGCATGAACAGCTCGAATAGGGTGAATACTACATAACGAAAATAACTGCGATACGTACGCAAGCAAAGCACTATTTGCAGTTGATGCCGAGCATTACGATTCCGTTAAGAACCTGACGTTGGATTTGCCAAAGAGCTTTATCAATGACTCTGCTGTTGAATAGCTCAATGGTAGCTTCAATTCTTTCGCTTGATATGCGGAGTATGGTGCATCCGATTTGGTGAGTATGAAGTTCACCGTTACACCTTTGATGCCGTTTGTACTCACAAACGACTGTAACGCCGTCAGCTTCTCGCTCGATGTTTCCACATCCATTCGCAACTGATAGCCCTTCGCATATCGCTCTATTGCACTATCCAAAGGTATCAATTCATCTACTGTAATTTTTATGTTGCCGGAATCATTGAGGTCGGATTTACCGACAACAAGGATTTTCGCACCATCATGAATATGCTCTGCGTAAGCAGCATACGAGTCGCTCCAAAAGATAAGTTCCGACTTACCGGTGAAGTCCTCAAGTGTGGCAAACGCTATCGTCTTTTCACGTTTATCAAGACGTGTGCGAACGCCCGATAACATTCCCGCCGCACGTACGACTTTACCGATATTAGGCGAGTCCTTTTTACCAAGGTAAAGTGTTGCAAACGAGCTGATATGTAACGTGTACTGCTGTAGCGGATGACCGCTCACATAGAAATTCAGAAACTGATACTCTCGCTCCAACCGCTCTGCGTCCGACCATTCCGGCAAGTCGGGCAATCGCGGCTCAACAATGGATGTATTAACATCGTCGCCGAAGAGTGAGTCCATGTCGGGTTCTTTTGCAACAGATTGAGCTTTACCATACTCAAGTGCAAGGTCAATTGACTCGAACAGCTGTGCGCGATGCCCGTTACCGATTGCGTCAAATGCGCCGGTGCAAATCAATGCCTCCAAAGCGCGTTTATTAACAAGCCGGTTGTCCACCCGTGCCATAAAATCAAAGAGTGAACTGAATTTGCCGTCACGCTCACGTGTAGCAAGAATACTTTCTACCGCGGGAATACCCACGCCTTTGATACCAGCCATCCCGAACACAATCGTCTTGTTATCCGATGCGGTAAAGGTAATTCCCGACTTGTTGATGCTCGGCGGCAAAACAGTAATATCAAACTTACCCGCTTCCTCAATCAACGCCGTTATTTTATCAAGGTTATTGAGTTCGCTCGTCATATTGGCGGCAAGAAACTCCGCCGGATAATGGCACTTGAGCCATGCTGTTTGATATGCCAGATACGCATACGCCACCGAGTGCGATTTGTTAAATCCATACGAGGCGAACTTCACGATAAGGTCGAAGATTTGTGTGGCAAGTTCCGATTCGATTGAGCATGTTTCCTTTGCACCTTTTACAAAAACCTCACGTTGTTCCTGCATCAGTTTCTCGTCTTTCTTACCCATTGCGCGACGCATCGTATCCGCCTGTGCAAGCGTAAATCCCGCAAGTGTTTGCACAAGCTGCATTACTTGCTCCTGATACACAATAATACCGTTCGTCATTTTCAGGATGTTCTCCATCATCGGATGCAAGTATGTGATTTCCTTGCGACCGAACTTCCTGTCAATAAACTCCGGTATGTTATCCATCGGACCCGGACGGTAGAGCGCATTCATCGCCACCAATTCATCAAGTGTTGTCGGCTTGAGTGCTTGCAAGTACTCGGTCATTTTTGGCGACTCAAACTGGAAGATGGCAAGCGTCTTTCCTTCACTAATCATTGAATAGGTCTGTTGATCGGTGAAGTCAATCGCTTCAATATCAATCACGATTCCGTGGTTATTCTTTACTTGCTCAAGGGTGCGCTCAATAATCGAAAGCGTTGCCAAACCCAGAAAGTCCATCTTGAGCAGACCTGCGTCTTCAAGATCTTTCATTGTGTACTGTGTGGCTGTGTTATAGAGCGGCACATAATCACTGATAGGACCGGGCGCAATGACAACTCCGGCAGCATGAAGCGAGGTATTGCGTGCAAATCCTTCAAGCACTGAAGCGTACTCTATCATCTGCTTAATCTTGGGGTCGTCGCTTGTTTTTACCCACCTTAATTCAGGTAATTCCAACGCATCTTTAATCTTTGTGACCTTCCCCATAATCACAGGAATCTTTTCTGTGATAGAGTTGATTGTTGAGAGAGG
>JAEUSO010000105.1 GCA_016788605.1 Candidatus Kapaibacterium sp.
TTCAGTATTATGATTAAGCAAATCGGGTTTTGCATCAACGACTTTTTGAAGTGCATCAAGATTTCCTTTGAAGTCGGGGATAAGCACTTCAATCGTCGTTGTGGGATTCTTTGCCCGAACTTCATTGATTGTTCGCGCCCAGATTTCCGCACCGCCATCCAGCAGTTCATCACGATTGACAGAGGTAATAACGCAGTGAACAAGATTCATTTGTTGAACGGCATCGGCAACACGGCGGGGTTCGTCCCAATCAAGCGGCATCGGGCGACCTGTTTTTACGGCGCAGAATCCGCACGAGCGTGTGCAGGTATCGCCGTTAATCATGAAAGTAGCTGTTCCTGCGCTCCAACACTCGGCGATATTCGGGCAGCGCGCTTCTTCGCAGACGGTGTGCAACGCCTTCGAACGCATCATGGATTTTAGTTTCGCAAACGTTTCCCCGCCCGGAGCTTTTACTTTTAGCCATTCGGGTCGGCGGTTTGTATTCGGTAGTTCTTGTGGTTGAATGACAGGGAGTTCAAGGTCGAATGCCATGGTTCAGATTCGTGTGATGATTAGTGATGCAAATATAACGCACACCCTTCCTGTGAATTGCCTTTGCGATATGCCTGTTTTGGATGAAATCCAGATTCCCGTTAAAGTGTGACGCGAGCTATGCCGATACATCACGCAGAAAACCTGTTCAGCTTTGGTGAAATGCGGCGGATAAGCCCGAACAATTGAAACTGAGCGCGGTTACAACACACGAATCACTTCACAATAGCTGCTATGCCCAGAATGACATCTCCAAAAACTGTGCGTATCGTCCTTGCCGACGACCACGAACTTGTGCGCGTCGGTGTTCGCCGGCTACTTCTCACCGATTCCAATATAGAGATTGTAGGGGAAGCATCCACCGGTGACGAAGCGGTGTATTTAACTGAGCAAGAGCGACCTGATATTGTGTTCTTGGATGTGTTGATGCCGCAACTGAACGGCATTGATGCAGCGAAAAAAATTAAGGGCGACAGCGGTAAAACCCGTGTGGTGATGCTTACCAATTTTGAAGATCAATATTATCTTGATCAAGCGTTGCAATCCGGAGCAGACGGCTACCTCTCGAAGGAAATCAGCCGCCGCGAACTGCTTGATGCGGTTGAGCAAGTAATGGACGGCGAGCGCGTATTCAGTAAAGCGGTTCTTGCAATGATGCAGGGCAAAACCACAACACAATCGCAAGCGGCGGGAACACTTCCGGTTGGATTAACGAAACGCGAAGAAGAAATTTTACAGCTTGTGGCGCAAGGACTCACGAGTCAGGAAATTGCTAACAAACTCTTTATCAGTCCGCGCACAGTGGAAACACACCGCGCCCATTTGATGGAAAAACTTGGCGTGAATAACACTGCCGGGTTGGTTCGTTTTGCACTTCTTCATTCGGCGTATTTTTCGCGCAATCCTGTCTCGGCATAAGAGAGTACATCAAAATCTGAAAAGCGATTACTGTACGGTAATCGCTTTTTTTGTTAGAAGTTTGATTCGTCGCGCCAAATGATGATTTGCCATTTGTCGGACGGCGACGGTCGGGCAAGGCGTAGATTCACGCGACCTTGTACGCGGACAATATCAGTGGGCGAGAAGGTGAGTGTAAGATTGAATCCGCGGCTCATATCGCGCAACACAGAATCACCCGAACTTTGAACAATATCATTCCACACCAAATCAATGGTTTCCGCTGCCTGAAACAGTCCGCTTGTTGCCGTCATATCCTCATCGCGCCCCCAAGTTTGGTCAAGCGACTTATCATAATTGCGGTAGATGAAACTGAAGTTTGGCGCAAGTAAGCGACCGTAGATAAGCGTGTCTTTGGTCAGGTATGCATAGCGGAAATTCTGGAAAACTCCATCGGTGGTTGTTTGGTCTCCCAAACCGAAATTCAACGATTGATTTGTAGCAAGGCGCGGCGCAAAGGGATTATCACATCCGCTGATGATGCAGATGGTAACAGTAATGAATGTGATGAAGATTGCAAACCGCATATCGGCAACCTTGTTTTGTCGGTTACTTTGTGGCAAGCACTTTGGTTATGAGGTACTGTGCATCGCCTAATGCCTGCTCAGGTGTCTTTCTACCGTATAACGCTTCTTCCGCTGCATTCTCGATAATGAGTTCCATTTCTAACCACTTGGGGTGGATTGGAGTCATGCGTGCAGATTCAAGCTGGCGTGCAAACACGCTGCGGATGGGATGCGACGCAAAGAAGTTATCGTTGAAATACTTTTTATCGGCGGGGAATCCACCGGTCGGTATTTGGCGGCATAACGCTAATGCGTTTTTACCATCGGTCAAATACGCTATGAATTTTGCAGCAAGGTCGGCATTGGCGGATTGTTTAGTGATTGCAAGGTATTCGCCGCCAGCAAACGAAACGCCTTTGTTTGCACCGAAATCAGGCAATGCAACAACACTGTAATCAAGGAGCGGATTCTCCTTCGAGATTTTTTCTGCAAGCCAACCGCCGCTGTACCACATTGCTAATTTCCCTTGGGCAAACTGCGCGTCAAGAATTTTTTGCGTGTTGATGTATCCAACCCGCGATAGTTCAACATAGCGAGTGAGTGCGGCAACATTCGCCGGAGAAGCAATTACGCATCTGTTGGATGAATCAAGGATTGAACCGCCGCTCGACCAGAAAAATGGAAGAACACGCTTATAGAGTTTATGTCCGTCGGGTCCATTCACTCCGAAACCGTTCACGTCACCTTCGTTGGTCATTTCGGCAATTGACATCACGTCGTCCATCGTTGCCGGCGGTGTGTTCACACCAGCTTTTTCAAGAATGGAATTATTAACATACAGAACACGTGTATCCACAATCCACGGCACGGTGTAGAGTTTTCCATCCCAACGGCAGGGAGCAAGCGACCAATCAAGAAACTTCTCCATCTGCATTTGCTTTGTGTCAAGTTCTTTGAGTACTCCGCCCGCCGAAAACTGAGCAACCCAATCTGAACCAAACTCGACAACATCGGGTGCTGTTTGGGAATTGAACGCAGCAAGAAGTTTTGTCTTGCCGTCGTTCCAACTCAGTTCTGTTAAGTTCACTTTGCAGTTATTCACTTTTTCAAAATCTTGAACAAGCTGTTGCAACGCCTGTTTTTGCGACGGCTCGCTGTAAAAATGCCAGAACGATATTGTTCCACCCGCCGGACCGGAATCCTTCGAACATCCGCCGATAGCGAAAACGAACATGATACAAATGGCTGCGAAGAGAACGGTGTCCTGTACTGCTTTCATTCTGATTTTGGTTGATAATCGGTAGTTTTCACAGCTATCTGTTAAAGAGGTGGCTGTGCTTTTGCAATTTCTTGTACATCATCTGCCGCGCACGAAAAATATGCGCCTTAACCGTACCGAGCGGCAAATCAAGTTTCTCGGCTATCTCGTTGTATTCAAGCTCTTCCTCGTGCCGCATTCGGATAACTTCCTGATACTTTTCCGGCAGCGAGTTGAATGCCTCACGTATGATAGCACTGCGTTCCGAACCAAGCATACCTGCATCGGGTTGCGGTGAATGCGGGTCGGGGATTTCCATGTAAATCTCGCCGCCGTCGCCGGTACCAATCGGTTTGTCAATCGAGACCATTTGAAATCGTTTGCGACGCAAATAATCTATACAGTTATTCGAGGCGATTTTATAGAGCCACTTTTCGAATGAGTGCTCGCACTGAAACGTGGCGAGTGCGCGGTATGCCTTGATAAATGTTTCTTGAACTAAGTCGGCAACGTCATCTGGCTCGCGCACCATGCGGCGGAGGAGTGATGTTATTTGGCGGTTATATTTTTTCTGAAGAATGGCAAAAGCATTAGTGTTACCCGCTAAAATATCTTGGATGGTAAGGCAATCGGCATCAGGTTCGCGCGGTATAGGTGTTTCGGTGACTGTTTGTTCGGCGGTCGGTTCAGATGTAGCATCATTAGTCGCCTCCACACTGTCATTCTCGTGTTGGCTGACGGATAACGGACGTGATGCATTCTGCTCGTTCATTATTTTGTACAGTGCAGGATTAAAGTGCGGACTGAATCGAAATAGGGGTATTGGTGAACGCTGGTCTGGGGGTGTGAAGCGGAAGGAGAGGGATTCGAACCCTCGGTACCCTTTCGGATACACACGCTTTCCAGGCGTGCCAATTCAACCACTCTTGCACCCTTCCATTTTTTGCTGCACCGGTTGTAAAGCGGCGCAAATATAGTGCATCGTTTCCGTTGGCAATGGCAGAAGTTCCACAGATGTTATGGAAGCTGTGTGTCACTGTAGCATCGTAGCAATTCTTACATCATCGAACTTTTACATACTTCAAATGCAGTGTTTCTGCTAATTTCCCGCATTCACAGTTTTTAGGGATTGCCATGTTTTTATTTATTCTTGGATTCATCGTTCTTTTTGTAGGTATAATAGCTGCATCTGCCGACGGAGCATTTAACAAAATGAGGAATGTTCTGCGGATTGCCGGCATCATCATCATGGGGCTTGGTATTCTCACCTCTGCGGTGCGGCAGATTGACTCAGGTGCAATCGGCGTATTGAAATTATTCGGGCAGGTTCAAAAGGATAGGATTCTCTACGAGGGTCTGAACTTCGTGAATCCACTCTATGATGTTGAGGAGATGAACATCCGCCAACTCAACTACACAATGTCGAGTGTGAATAACGAAGGGCAGAAGGCGGGCGATGATGCGGTGAAAGTCCGTTGCAACGACGGATTGGAAGTAACGATTGATGTAACAATCCTGTACCGTTTGCAGGATAAAACAGCACCCGACGTGTTTCAGACAATAGGTCCGGCATTCGAAGAGGAGTTTGTCCGTCCCGTCATCCGCGCAAAAATTCGCGAGAGTGCGGTGTATTTTGCTGCAACCGATTTGTACTCCGAGAAACGTCAGCAGTTCGAGAATCTCTTGCGTGAGAAAATCTCGAAGGACTTTGAAGCAAAAGGGTTTTTTCTTGAGCAGGTGCTTGTGCGTAACGTCATGCTTCCACAAACAGTGACGGAAAGTATTGAGCGGAAAATTGCTGCAATGCAGGATGCACAGCGTCAGGATTATATACTTGAGAAAGTCAGAAAAGAAGCGGATATGAAACGGGTGGAAGCGCAGGGAACAGCCGATGCACAGAAAATCTTAGCGTCAGGTCTTAGCGATAAGGTGTTGCAATATGAATCAATTAAAGTGCAAAAAGAGTTGGTGAATTCACCAAATTCCAAAATAATTATGATGGGTGGCAAAGCTCCGGTTATCCTCGATGCGAAGGATGGCAAGTAATTTGTCATACTATTCATGGTATTACCAGATATGGTTTTAGTATTATGAAAAACACACGTGGTATTATTTTGTTGTGTGCATTAGCTTTCTGCACGCAATCTGTATCCGCTCAACTGCTAAGCGAGCGGGTTCAGCGATTCATCACTCAATTAAAGTTTAAGCAAGCGGCTTCACTTATTGAGCAAGAGCAATCCGCCGCCAAACAAAGCGGAAATAAGGTCTTGGAAGCTGACGTATTGGTTGCGCGAAGCATGCTGCATATTGCCATGCGAAAAAATGCACCGGCGATAGATGATGCCGAAGCAGCGCTTGCTATTGCAAAGAAGCAATCCAATACCCAGTTGCAATCGCTCGCCCATATATCACTTGCCTACGGTCACATCTTGAAAAATGACAATGATGCGGTTGATCATGCGGAAGATGCCGTGGAGTTGAGCGCGGAGCAAGGGACGGATGCATATTCGTCTGCCCTGGTTGCTCTTGGCAAAGCGCACATCATGGATAAGGATTTGAAAAAAGCATACGAAGCATTTTCAAAAGCAAAACAAGGTGCGGAATCGAAAAACAATACCAGTATTCTTGCGCTTGCGAACATCGGTATTGCAAAGTGTATGTCCGCTGCTTCACAGAACCCTGCACCCGCTTTAGTGCAAACCGTACTGGCAATGGATACGCTTGCGTATTCACAGGCATTATCGGTCAGTGATGTGGCAACAGCACTCGAAGCAGCGTTGCACCATGCAGAGTTACGGGGTAATTCAACCTCAATTCGCAACCTTTTGAATGAAGCACTCTTTTCGATGGGAAATACCGACGACCCGCACAGTTGTGCGCGGATTTTGCAAGAATACGGTCGTGTATATATGCAAGACGGTAGGAAAGATGTTGCCATACCCGTCTTGGCAAAGTCACTCGAGTTTTTTCAGTCCGCCGGTGACGGTACCTCAATGATACCGCTTCTTGAAACTCTTTCCCGCAGTTCTTACGAGCGCGGCGATGTTGCCGACGGATTGCGGTATGATGAAAAACTGCTCTTCATCTTTGAAACCAATACTAAAACCGAGGAAGCAATTACGCAGCGGAACATCCTTGCAAGCAATTACTTTAAGTACGGTCGTTTTGAAGATGCAGTGCGGATGTATCAGAAGTCGCTTGAGATTGCCCGGTTGAATAAGAATACATCCACCGTATCCGAAGCACTGAAAAACCTGAGTATGGTGTATGCAAAACAGGGCAAAAGCGATTTGGCATTTGAGTATTACAAGGAGTTCGCCACTGCAAGCGATGAAACCCTGAATAAGCAGTATATCATGAAAGCCGAGGAACTCCGCCAACAGTTCGAGGCGGATAAGCGAAGCAAGGAGATAGAACTTCTCTCGAAAGATAAAATCATACGCGACGCACAGCTTCGCAGGGCTGCGGCTGAGTCGGCGTTGAAGTCCGGCGAAATCAAACTGCTCAATACCGAAAAGTTGCGTCAGGCGGTTGAACTCGATCTCCGCGCTCTTGAACTCAAACGTCAGCGCGAGGAGGAGAAATTCCGAGAAGAAAAGCGCGTGAAGGAGCGTGCGATCTTAGACGGCGAATTGCAACGTCAGCGCATTATGACGTACTCGTTCTTAGGCGGTGTGGTGCTTGCTCTCGGTATTCTTGGTCTGCTCTTTAATCGCTATCGTTTGAAGAAAAAATCCGAAGCGGAAATCAAAGCGCAGAATGTGGTGATTCAGAAAGAGCGCGAACGAAGCGATCAGCTATTACTCAACGTGCTCCCGCAATCAATCGCCGACCGGCTCAAGTCAGGCGAGCGCGACATTGCCGACCAATATGACAATGTAACAATTCTCTTTTCCGATATTGTCGGATTTACAAAACTATCGGAGCGGATTCCACCAAAGAAAATGGTTCAACTCCTCAATGAACTCTTTTCCCGCTACGACCGCCTGACGGTTGAATACGGCGTGACGAGGATTAAAACAGTCGGTGATGCCTATATGATTGCGAGCGGTGCACCCGAACGGTGTGAAGACCATGCAATCCGTGCTGCTCGCTTTGCCGTTGCAATGCAAGCAACTGTCGCCGAGTTTGCCAAAGAAATCAACGAGGACTTAAAAATTCGTATCGGTTTGAATAGCGGTGATGCTGTTGCCGCTGTTGTTGGCGAGAAGAAATTCACATACGATTTATGGAGCGATATGGTGAACACCGCCGCACGGATGGAATCGCACGGTTTGCCGAGCATGATTCAAGTGACAGAGGAGTTTAAGAACGAAGTTGAAAGGCAAATGAACGGACACGGGGAGTTTGCGTTCACATCGCGCGGGGTTATAGAGGTGAAGGGCAAAGGCGCAATGAATGTCTATTTCTTGAATCTGAATTGACGGATGGCTGACTTACTCGGATCATTGCCGCAGATGCCGTTCCCTCTCGTTATGGGTATTGTCAATACCACACCCGATTCGTTCAGCGACGGCGGCAATTTCATAACCGTCGAGGCAGCGGTCAATCATGGGATACGGTTATTAGATGATGGAGCGGACATTCTTGATATTGGTGGGGAAAGCACCCGTCCCGGAGCGGAAGCTGTTACAACAGATGAAGAATTGCGTCGGGTGATTCCAGTTATTGAAGGAATACGTGCCATACAACCCAATTGCGTCATAAGTATTGATACAAGCAAAGCAGACGTTGCACAACGTGCGGTTGAAGCAGGCGCACAGATGATTAATGATGTGAGTGCAGGTGTGTTTGATTCGCGTATGTTTTCTGTTGCCGTTTCTGCAAATGTACCGTATGTGTTGATGCACATGCAGGGAAAGCCAAGAACGATGCAGCAGAACCCGCATTATGGTAATGTTATTGAGGAAGTGTATTCATTTCTTGAGTTAAGGATACAGGCAGCCCGTGACGCTGGAGTGAACAATTGTATCGCAGATGTTGGAATCGGATTCGGAAAATCAATTGACCATAATCTCACGTTGCTACGCCATCATACCCGTTTTCTGGAACTGGGAGTACCGATGCTGCTTGGATTTTCCCGCAAAACAATGCTTGGTAAAATCACCGGAATCGAGAGTCCTGCAAGCCGCGATGAGGCAACTGCATTGCTCCACGCACTTCTCGCACAATCCGGCGCAAGTATCATCCGTGTGCATGATGTATCGCGGATTACCCTTTTGAAAAAACTCTACAACGCACTTTATGCGCCCGATTGCGAAGCGTGATTATTCCTTGTAACCGTCTTTCACGGCAAGCGCGTGTGCATCTGCAAGTTTCGCGTCGTATTTGTTTTCTATGTATCGCGGACCGTTGTACTTCTTGGCAAATTCCAACCAGTTTTTTGCTTTCAGGAGCGGCACATATCCTTGTGCTTGGATGAATGAAGCGAATGCTTTCAACTGCTCGCGCTCGCAGATACTCATGGCGTTGATATATGCTGTAACAGAATCGAAGCCGGAGTTCTTAAAATTGAACCCCATGATTTGAAACATACCCCACGAAGCCGAAGCGTTGGCGGCATCGGTATTGATTTTTCGCGCTGCAATCAATCTGTCCCATTCTCCGTTTGCATCCTTGTAATGTGCTCGTGTGTACTCCTGAAAACAGAGTGTTGGATTTGCTTTTGCGATTAGTTCGGGAGCGATGTTTCGTCGCACTAATTCTTTCCACATGATATGTCCCTCGAAACGGACTTTGGGTCGTCCATCAGGAATAAATCCGCCGCCGCTTGATTCAACAATACACACAGCTCTGACCGCAGCCGGAGCAATGCCAAGCGTTGCAGCAACATCTTCAACATCTTTTTTAGTCAGGACGGCTGGTTGGAGTTTCTTTGTAGCAGGAAGGGAGAATCCGAGTTTCTGTGCGGCTTTCAGCGTGGCATCATCAACAATACCAGTTTGCGGAATCTTTTGCTCTGCTTGAAATGCCTTTGTTGCTTTTGCTGTGAATGAGCCATACGTTCCTTCAGGCGTTCCGTTGAAGAGTTTTCGATTGAGCAAAAATGTTTGCCATGCCAAGACATCCGCCCCTTTTGAACCTTCTTTCATCGTTGTTGTCCTGTGTTATTCAGCGCAGCAAGCATCTCGTCGGTCAGCGGCTCGGAATAAATTCCATACCCGTTCACCAAGATACCTTTCAGGCGGTAACGCGGGGAAGAGATTGCATACACAATGCTTTCATCATCAGGGTCGGACATTCCTTCGAAGCGGAACACTTTGTCAATAACGAACTCATTATGAAATATGACGTACTCGCCGTCGTGGCATTCAAGGCAGTGTTGCTTCACGTTGAAGTCCTCAGTATAGCCCTCTTTCCGCAGTTGTGCGATGATATCGGTCATTGTTGTTTCCATCTGAATCTCTGAATGGTTAATCGTTATCAGAAAACAGGCAGCACGTTGCACCCGTCCAATCAATACTGTTAAACCGCGCACCCATCATTGCACCGCGTCCGCTACGAACAAGCGACACTGTGGGTACAGGGCGTTGTGCATCCGGCAGCCAAATCAACATGCAGCGGATTTCAAGTTTGTTCATGCCAAGCGGCGTATAAAGGCATTCAGCATAACGGATTTTCTCCATCAAGACCCAACCGCTTTGTTGTTCGTCGGGGATTGCCTCAATATCCTCCGCCGTTGGTGCAACATTCACACCTTTACCTGCAAATGCGTAGAGCGGCTTCAAAACATAGTCATCAAGATTCGTCGGGAGGGATTGTAGTTCGCTGATAAACTGTGTGGATGGAACGGAATTGTGGCGCAAATAGGGAAGAGCGTATTTACTGATGCGGAAATACCAGTTGGGATGCCCAGCCCATTCCACATCAAGGGCATCATTCCAACCAAATGGCAACTGCACGTTGTTGTCTTCAAGCTCATCTACAATCGCACGGTTGTAGATCCGCTTCAATGGTACGAGTGCACCTCCGCGCTCATGGTACAACTGCGTTCCGTTCTTTACGATAGATCGAATATCGGTTGGTGCAACGCCGGTCAATCGCTCCGTTGCAATAAAGTCGGGGAGCGTCTTTTGATGAT
>JAEUSO010000106.1:0-1693 GCA_016788605.1 Candidatus Kapaibacterium sp.
GCCTGAATACTACCAACTCTATTCCCTGTCAAACCGCCCGTTCTGTTCACGAAGCGAGTAGCTGCGTTCGGATCAGATAGCGTGTCCGACCGCGTTCCATTCACGCCTCGCAAAAACATTCCTCGCAGGTCTGGAAGATTGAATTGTGTTGCGTTCGGACTTCCCCAGTTTGTGCCTATTGCAGTGAATAACTCTGCATACCCATTTGCGCCGCTTCGATCAATCGCAGTTCCATCACAAGCAAGCCACTTCGTCGGAACACTCTCCCCTGCATACGCTATTATCGTCCCCACCGGTACATCGTTCGGGATGTTCTGATTAGAGAGTGAGTCCTTTATCATCTTGGCTATTTCATCGCGCATCAGTTGTGTGAGTGTGGTTGATACAGGTGCTCTAACCGCGCTGTCGGCTATCGCCGCCCGCATGGAATAGGCATTCGATGTCAGTTCTATGCGAGGCAGTGTGGTAGTGCCTTCCTGTACTTCCAACCAATACGGTTTATCAAAGGCAATGGTGAGTTGTTTGCTTTTACCAATCACATAACTGAACATACCTCGTGTTAGCGGCAACGAAACATTGGACTCAAACCATATCCTGTTTGCTGTACTCGTTGACAACTCATCATCCCATATACTAAACGTAAATGTACCGCTCGTTTTGGTTGATACCACCCCGTTCGATTCCGTCAGCACTCCTTGAAATGCTATGCGCTGCGGGACTTGTGTAAATGCAACACTTGTTGCTATCAGAAATATGATTATCTGTTTCATTCGTATATCCTTTGTGATAACTCTTGTTCTAGTTCTTCGATTGTCGGGAGCGAGGAGCGTACATCATCGGGCAATGAATCTTGCAGGGCGTTTTGCCAGTTTGCAATACCAATCGGGTTTGTGTACCCTGCCAATGAATACTCCACCACCATTTTGTTTTTCGACTTCACCAACATGAGTCCTATTGTCGGTTTATCGTCAGGGTGTCGGAGTGTATCGTTCACAACGTTCTGGTACATATTGAGTTTGCTTACAAACCCCGGTTCAAACTCACCTGCTTTGAGTTCTATCACCACATAACAGCGCAGTTTGAGATGATAGAACAACAGGTCGAGATAAAAATCCTGACCTCCCAATTCCACATGCACCTGCCTGCCTACAAATGCAAATCCCTGCCCTAATTCAACCAAGAATTTTTGGATATGGTCTATGAGTTTTTGCTCTAATTCCGCTTCACGCTTTGGCGCATCCGTTCCCAAAAAATCAAGGATGTACGGGTCTTTGAATACTTGTGCCGTCAGGTCGGAATCGAATGGCGGCACCGATGTCTGGAAGTTATGCAAAGCCGCACCCTGCCGTGTATGCAACCGGCTTTCTATCTGAAACACAAGCATATCTTTTCCAAAGCCCTGCTCAATGGTTTTCAGTGCATACCAGAGTCGCGTTTCAGGGTCGTTCAGCTTATCCAAGAGTGTGATATTACTGCGCCATGGAATTAGTGCAACGGTGCGTTGCACAATTTCACGATCAGTCCATGCCGCGGCGAACTTCCGCATATACTTTAGGTTACGCGGCGAGAATCCCTTCATATCGGGAAACGCCTGTTGCAAATCATACGACATCCTGTCAATTACTTTTGTCCCCCAACCTTCATCTTTCTGCCGCCGGAGAATCTGATTGCCGATCTCCCAATACAGCAGTGT
>JAEUSO010000106.1:1703-10248 GCA_016788605.1 Candidatus Kapaibacterium sp.
ACAACAGACCTGACGCGCTCTTGGGCGACGCGCTCTTTAATCTGAGCAATAAACTCTCTATAACCTTCCGGCAGATGCACAACTGTTTCGGCAACAGGAAACACCACTCCTTTCGTAGTCACTCCCCGTTGTTTGCGTGGTTTATCCATGATTTGTCGCTTAAAATTCTTGTATGCTTGTCCCTATGGCTTTGCACGGATGATATACAACACATACGCATTCTTCGGGCGCGTTTCGGAGCCGCCAGTTGAAGAAGTATTATAACCAGCACCTCCACCGTAGGCATTTTGAGGAAAATTATTACCTGATGAGTACGAAGAAACAGTTTGTGCACCTGCCATTTGATGATTGTGTGATTTAATTTCATCCCACTGAATACTCCCTACCTTGTTCCCAGTATTTCCAGCCGCATCAGTTGCATAACGTTTCACTCTATTTGTTGAACTTGTATCCGGGTCGCGGTATGTATCTGTTGCATTACTGCTTACACCACGTAAAAATATGCCGCGTAAATCAGGCAACCGGAATGTATTAGAACCATCACCGCCCCAAGCGTATCCGATTGCATTAAAGAGTGATGTATCAGCGGGATTAAGTCGGTTTTTTAATGCTCCATTGCAGAGTTCCCACTTGCCGTTACTTGGCAATGTCTCCCCTGCATACGCTATAATCGTCCCCACCGGCACATCGTTCGGGATGTTCTTGACATAGTTGGCTGAGTCGGCGTACTTAACTGTATCGCGCGAACTGATACGCAGCTTGCCGTTCACGACTTCCACCCGCACATTTGTTCCCGCTTCTATCTCCACTGCATTCTGCAAACCATTCAGTGATGTTACACTTGCCCCGCCCTGCAACGACCGACGAGCTACATTCGCCGTATCCGCTTTTACCGCATACATCGCATACGCGCTTGGGTTGATGGGTACGAATATCTCACCGTCGCTATCCACCTTGATGCCCAACGTCAATGCTTTCGAGAAATCTACACCAGTCAGCAGTGCGCTTGGGCGAGAACCAAGATTATAGCTTATCATTCCGCGTGTGTAGTTCGCCTCTGTTGCTGTGGCGTTATCCGTCCATACGGGCGAGCCATTCTGTAAAAGCCGGAATGCGATGGTTGCCGGTGTTGCTGTGCGTACTGTTCCGTCGCTTTTCGTAATCACTCCCTGAAACGGGATGACCGGTGTGATGCCCTGAGCAAGCGTTGTTGCCGCCATTATGATGAACATCGAAAGAATGTTTGTGATATGTTTCATAGCTTCTACAATGAGTTGATGGATTGATGTTTCCCCGTGTGCGGGGTTGCACTGCGAACTTAGCAGAGTTTTTGCCTCGTCCGTTACTACTTTATTACTACTTTTTTGGACATTTTTCATTTTTCCCACAATCCAGTCGGCTGAAGCCGACGGCAATGGATTGGGAATATATTGCTTTTAGATACAACATTGAAATCAGAAAGAGATTATAGCCATCTGCTTTAACTGATAGATTGGAAATACAGGGAGGGTATTAGTTGGAAGCACATAGCATGAGTGATCGGGAGCGTAGGCGACGCTTTCCGGCAGAGGAAGGGATGTAGTGAAACTGATGGCACGGTGCCAATTCTGCTATGGGTTAACTCGGAGCCGTTCCGCTCACTCCACATCCACCCAGTCGCCGCCGTCTTTGATGAGGGCGATGAGTTCATCCACCGCGCTCTCGGCGGCGATGGATTTCTGCACGACTTCTTTGCCTTTATAGAGGGTGATTTTTCCGGGTCCCGAACCGACGTATCCGTAGTCGGCGTCTGCCATTTCTCCCGGTCCGTTCACGATGCACCCCATGATACCGATTTTTACGCCTTTCAGGTGCGATGTCCGTGCACGGATTTTTGCTGTGGTTTCTTGCAGGTCGAACAACGTACGACCGCAACTTGGACACGAGATGTATTCGGTTTTCGAGATGCGCGTGCGGGTGGCTTGCAAAATGCCGAAGAGTGTTTCGTTGATGAACTTATGCGATGTGTCGTCGTGGTGCGTTGCCCAAACACCGTCGCCATATCCATCCAGCAACAGTCCGCCGAATGTTGTGGCGAGTGATAATCGTGTGTCATCGTGTGTGCCATCGCCTGCTGCCACTTGGTAAAGTATCGGTGCGGTACAGCCATATTCTTTCAGCATCATTCCGGCGCGTCGGAGTTCCGCCATTGTGTGCGGGTTTCGTGAGGTGATTACTATACAGACGGTCGGGTCGGCAGTCAATCTTTGAAGCACGTCATCTGTTAAGGAATGAATTGTGCAGAGTACAAAATTGAGTTCGGAATGAGAGCGTGTCGCATTGAGATAATCGGTAACAGGATAGAGCGGATAGTGTCGCTCTTTGGATGAATCCCATGTAGCATAATCTTGAATAATGCCGAGCGTTCCGGGTATCTCAAACGGTATATGTTGTCCACCAGCATAGACGTAATCGCAAGCCGTGTCGGCAATATTCCATTTATCAAGTGGCACAGAGTAGTTGTAGCCGATTCGGAAAAGTTTGACGGGAGAATCTATGGCAAGGTGGCGCATATCGCAAACAACCCGTGGGACGTTTTTCGCTCCGATATTCCCTGCCGCTGTGCTGTGCCTGCGCTCGTAGGAATATGGGTCGTGTGTCAATACGCGCACCGGTTCGATGGGCAGTTGTGCTGCGCGGCGTTCATCATACGGACGGACGACCGCTTTGGCAACAGGTATCTCGAACTCGGGGTCTTCGGTGAGCGAAACCCGCACAGTGTCACCAAGACCGTCTTCGAGCAATGTGCCGATTCCGACAGCGGATTTGATACGTCCGTCCTCGCCATCACCCGCTTCCGTTACACCAAGATGCAGCGGGTAGTTCATGTTGTTTTGCATCATTGTGGCAACAAGCAAGCGGTACGCCTGTACCATCACTTGCGTGTTCGATGCCTTCATCGAAATCACGATGTTATAGAAATTCTCATCCTCGCAAATCCGCAGGAACTCCATCGCCGATTCAACCATACCGAGCGGCGTATCACCGTAGCGCGACATGATTCTATCCGAGAGCGAGCCGTGGTTAGTGCCGATACGCATAGCAGTTCCATACTCTTTGCAAATCCTGACCAGCGGTGTGAACTTCTCGCGGATACGCTCCAACTCTTCGTTGTAGGATGCGTCGGTGTAGTCAATGTTTTCAAACTTTTTTTTATCGGCGTAATTGCCCGGATTCACACGGACCTTTTCAACAATCCGTGCGGCTATTTCCGCAGCGTTCGGGGTGAAATGAATATCGGCAACCAAGGGCGTTGTGTAACCGCGAGCGCGCAGTTCATGTTTGATATTCGCAAGATTCTCCGCGTCTTTTTTACTCGGCGCTGTAATACGCACCAACTCGCATCCGGATTCAATCATGCGGACGGATTGCTCGACAGTTGCAAGCGTATCCATCGTATTGGTCGTGGTCATTGATTGAACACGTATCGGGTTTGTACCGCCCAAAGCAACATCGCCTATGTGGACGACCCGTGTGACAAAGCGTGAGTATTCGGTAAGCGAGGTACAGTATGGATTCATGATGCGTGCGTGGTGTTTCGCGTTGTTATCGGTGAGGATTACCCTTGCATTCTTCGGCTGACTTCATGGAGTATAGCTTCCTCATGTTCAGAAAGCGAGGTGCGACCTGTGTTGACAATTTTTTCAAGGATGCGATTCACTGTTTCTTCGGTGATTAACTCACCGCGAAAAGGAAAACTGCCGATATGCGAGAGCTTAGGATTGTATTCCACTTTAGGTTGTAGCGGTGTTTCGCGGTAATGTGCATTCCGCTCGTACGTGCGTGGTGAGCGCGGCGTGTTAATCTGGTTAAAACTCACTTTGTCGGTCAGTTTATCAACCAGCGAGAAGAATCCAATGCGGACACCGAATCTCACTAGCAAGAATCCCATGACCGCGCCGCCAAGGTGGGCGAAGTGTGCTACGCCGGAGCTTGTTGCATAGATGCCGGAGAACAAGTCAATCGCAGCATAAATCATAACGAAATACTTTGCAGGTATTGGGATAAAGAACGGGAACATGACAATGGGTCGGTCGGGATAGGTCATGCCAAATGCAACAAGTACACCCATGATTGAACCCGATGCACCGACAACCGGCGATGAGCCGCCGATAGCAAGATGTGCAAGACCTCCGGCAATACCGCACAACAGATAATAGACAAGGAAACGCCACGAACCCCAAAGCTGTTCAATCTCGACTCCGAACATCCACAGCGCAAGCATATTAAAGAAAATATGCCCCAGCCCGCCATGAAGAAACTGATAGGTAATGAGTTGCCAATAGGGATAAAAGAAATCACTTTGTGCCGGCATTAACGTAGCATAGACCGAGAACCATGCTTCCGCAGTTTCGCCTTGCAATCGAAAGTTTGGCAGTATAAAATTCTGCAACAGAAAAATCGCAACATTGGCGATGATGAGAAACTTCACCGCCGGAGAAATCCGCGAGTATGTATTCATTTGCAAACCGTCAAAGCCACGTGCCATTCAATAATCTTATTTCTTTGTTGAAGTTAATGTGCGAACACGTTGATGAACACTGTCCATAAGTGTCCGCATGTCATTTGGTTTTTGTGCTAACGCTATAAAGTCGGTTCTGAATTCCGCCTCAGTATAAGAGTGTTTCGTTAATATGGATTGCACATTAGTATTCGCTTTGGTTGAATCTGATTGTTGTTCACGCTCTATGAGTATTTCGGCGTAGGTGCTTATGAACCGTTCGCGGTCGAAATTTTTCGAGCAACCGCTCATCATGACCACAGCCATAACACACACAACTGCAACTTTGTTCACGGTAACCTTACGCACGGGCGCGGCTCGTTGTTTTTTCTTTCTTTGTATGTGCGGCGGGGATGTCATGCACTGCCACCGGCTTATCACCAAGCGAGGATCGGAAAACAAAGGGAATTGCTTCCTGAATCGTGCTCACGAACTGGATATTCAATCCTTCCTTCACTTGTGGTGAGATGTCTTCAATATCCTTCTCGTTGTCTTTTGGTACGATAACAACTGTTGCGCCGTGACGCTTTGCAGCAAGGAGTTTTTCGTTCAATCCGCCAATAGGCAAAATGTTTCCGCGTAACGTGACTTCACCCGTCATTGCAATATCGCCTCGAGCCGGTGCGCCGCTTGCCGCCGAGATAAGTGCCATCGTCATGGTAATACCGGCACTCGGTCCATCTTTCGGAATTGCTCCTTCGGGAACATGAATGTGGATTTCCTTGCCTTTGCTGAACTCGGGGTCAAGCCCGAACAGCGCGGGGTTACTCCTTACATACGTCAGTGCCGCTTGGGCTGATTCTTTCATCACATCGCCAAGTTTTCCGGTGAGAATGAGTTTATCGGCACCAGTCATAATGGATACTTCCACAGGAAGCGTATCGCCGCCGACACTTGTCCACGCCAAACCTGTCACTGAGCCAATCTTATCATTGAGTTCTCCGGTTTTCGATTTGAAGCGAGGTGCTTTAAGCATTGTGGCAATACGGTCTTCATCAATAACAAACGAGCGTTTGCTGACAAGGGTTTTGAATGCCTTTGTATCGCGGATTGAGCCGATGCCACCTTCAACATCCTTTGCAGTACCGCCGATTTCACTGACAATATCCTTTACCACTTTACGCATCACACCGCTTAACTCGCGTTCGAGTTGGCGAACACCGGATTCGCGTGTGTACTCGCGGATGATTTTTAGAATTGCGCCGTCGGTAAAGGTGATGTTCACAGTATCCAAACCAAGTGCGGCAATCTGTTTGGGAACGATATGCCGTTTGGCTATTTGCAGTTTGTCAATATCAAGATAAGAGTTGAGTTCAATGACTTCCATCCTGTCTAAGAGCGGCAGCGGGATGTCGTACTTCACATTGGCAGTCGAGATAAACAGTACTTTCGAGAGGTCGTATTCTACATCAATAAAGTGATCCATGAATGTGTGGTTTTGCTCGGGATCGAGTACTTCGAGCAACGCAGCCGACGGGTCGCCACGGAAATCGGAACTCATCTTATCCACTTCGTCGAGTAATATCACAGGATTGACCGAACCGGCGCGTTTCATTGCTTGTATAATCTTACCCGGTAGCGAGCCAATATATGTGCGTCTGTGTCCGCGAATCTCTGCTTCATCGCGGATGCCGCCTAATGCAATGCGAACGAACTTGCGTCCGAGTGCACGTGCAATCGAAGAAGCGAGTGAGGTTTTACCAACACCCGGCGGTCCGACTAAACAAAGAATCTGCCCTTTGGTCGAAGCAGTCAGATTCAGAACAGAAATGTACTCAAGGATTCTTTCTTTGGGTTTCTCCAAATCGTAATGGTCGTCGTCGAGTGTTTGCTTTGCGTGTGCGATATTCAGATTATCGTCGGTCCGCACGCTCCACGGCAATGCCGTCAGCCACTCAAGGTACGAACGCGCCACACC
Organism: Candidatus Kapaibacterium sp.; assembly: GCA_016788605.1. GTDB lineage: Bacteria > Bacteroidota > Ignavibacteria > Kapaibacteriales > NICIL-2 > JAEUSO01. The sequence goes on from JAEUSO010000106.1 coordinate 8,162, forward strand.
GTATTCGGGTGACATGGGCGGTGTCTTTCGCAAGCGTTCCAATTCTTCATTCGCCTTGGCTAATGCGTGTTCGGGCATTCCTGCACGCTCAACCGCCTCGCGGAGTTTTGCCACTTCATTGCCTGTCCCGAATTCGTCATCTTCGCCAAGCTCCTTTTGCAGCGTTCTGATTTGTTCTTGCAAGAAGTATTTGCGCTGACTTTTCGAGATTGTCTCATTCACTTTTTCATCAATCTCATCCTCAATCTTGAGCATCTCTAATTCCGCTGTCAGAATTGAAACCAACTCCATATACTGCACAGTAATATCGGTGTTAGTCAGGATGCGCTGTTTGAGTTGCACATCGGCGGTGACATTTGCGGCGATATAATACAAGCGGTGATATTCATCAGTGATGTTGAGCAAACCCGACGCTGCTTCGGCTGGAAGTGTACGCGAATTTTGCAAATACTCCGAGAACAAATCGGATGCGCGGCGCATGAGTGCCTGAAATTCAGGGCTCTGCGGAACGGCATCCTGCTTGACCGCTTCCACTTCAGCATAAAGGTAACCATTCGCTTTTAATGGCTTTACAATACGCGCTTGGTGTAATCCCTCAACTAATACTTTCAGCATTTGATTCGGCAGTCGCAGAACTTGCACAATACGTGCAACAGTACCGTATTCATAGAGATTCTTAAGCGTCGGGTCGTCGGTCTGTGAATCCTGCTGCGCTGCAAGAAATATCTTCTTTCCGTGTTCCATCGCCGCAGCTATCGCTTCGAGCGACGTTGAACGACCGATAAGAACGGGAAAAATCATGTGCGGATACACCACAACATCACGTAAGGGAAGCACGGATAGTTTTGTTGATGATGATTTTGAGGGAGTAGCTTTACGGGGCATGGGATTCGTAGAGTTGTGCCTGACCTGATTCCATTGAATTTTCCTGAATCAAGTTTAAGGCAAAGTGATTATTTGACATTTACAGACATGGATTCGCTGAAACGGTGTTGCCGTTCGCCGTGCGAAATTACCACAGAACTCCCCCATTGACGAATGGAAGAGGCGTGTATTATCAATAACAGCGTGCCTTATTTGAAGCAAACACTGTATCTTGCCTTTAGAATCACGCAATATATTGCGTCATGTCAACTACCTGCGGTGGCGTGAACTCTGAACACCGTATTTATCCATTTATCAAACATCAGGTAATGTACCGTAGAATCATTCTTGGAGCTATGATGCTCATGCTGGCAACAGGCAGCCAAAATCTTGTTGCTCAAGCCGGAAAAGGCAAAACAAAAGCGAAAACGCAAACCGATACGCAGAAACCCGACCTCAACTCCACGCAGCGCGTTGAAATGAAAACACTGATTGACAGTGTAAGTTATGTACTTGGGATGAACCTCATCAATACTGTGAAGCAACAGCAAATGCTAGTGAATCCGGCTGTGGTTATGCAATCCCTTCGCGATGGTTTTGAGAGCAAGTTCGTGATGTCGGACGACGAGATGATGAAAGTGTATATGCGCTACGAAGCGATTAAAGCGGAAGAAAAAGCAGGACCGAACAAAGTAAAAGGCAAAGAATTCTTGGCAGAGAATGCTAAGAAAGAGGGAGTTACAACCCTGCCGTCGGGTTTGCAATACAAGGTGATTACCCAAGGCACGGGAGCAAAGCCGACATCAAAAGACAAGGTGAAAGTGCATTATCGCGGAACGCTGATTGACGGCAAGGAATTCGATAGCTCTATCAAACGCAATGAGCCGGTCTCGTTCAATCTTGACGGTGTTATTAAGGGATGGACGGAAGGTGTGCAACTGATGCCCGTCGGCTCAAAATATATGCTCTACATTCCCGCAGAACTCGGCTATGGCGACAAGGAAGTCGGCAACGGCTTGATTCCTGCCGGTTCAACACTTGTCTTTGAAGTTGAACTGCTTGAAATTGTGAAGTAACAAACCACCATAATGCACGCACTGATGAGATATTTCAGGATTCTGACAGTTATGGTTATCTGCTTTATGGCAATGTTTGGCAAAGCAGTAGCGCAACAATCTGTCAACCCTACGGAACTTAACGCAAAACCACCTAAAGGTGCTAAG
>JAEUSO010000107.1 GCA_016788605.1 Candidatus Kapaibacterium sp.
TCTGATGCAAGTGGTGTGATGAGTTGGACGACAGCACTGACTGGAACAACAGGATGGCAACTTGCAGGTAATGCACCAGTCGCATCTTGGAACGGTACAACCGGATCATTCATTGGTACAACAAACGCACAACCATTAAGTATTGCCACTACTAATGCAACTGCACAGGACATAGCATTCTTTACAGGCGCAAGCGGTGCAAATGAGCGAATGCGGATACTCGGCAATGGCAACATTGGTATCGGTACAATAACACCAAATGCCGCTTTGCAGTTTGGAAATGTTATTGGTAATCGTAGAATAGTATTATGGGAAGACAATAATAACGACCATCAATTCTACGGATTAGGTGTTAACGCTAGTATATTACGGTATCAAGTAGGTAATACGAGTGCATCCCATGTGTTTTATGCAGGAACAACATCGTCCGCTTCGAATGAACTGATGCGTATAGGTGGTAATGGTAATATCGGCATCGGAACATCATCACCAACAACACGCCTTCATGTGAACGGCACATCACGTTTTGCAGGTGGCAATATGCTGATTGACACAAGCGCGGCAAGCACAGCAGGTCAGTTACAACTGATGAACCCTGCACGGACATTCCAAACGAATCTGCAAGCAGGAGCGCAAACAGCGAACATCACCTATACGTTGCCAACAGCCGCACCGACAGTTAGTGGTCAGGTGCTGACAGCAACAACAGCAGGTGTGATGAGTTGGGTAACATCGGGCGCAACGGTAACACACGGCGTGAATTCGCCAACGGCGTATGCCTCTAATCAAAACAACCTCGCACTTGTATCCGGCGGCAACTCACTCTACCGCATCTCGGCAAGCAGTGCTATTGACATCACCGGACTTGTCGCCGATGCCGATGGTCGCCAAATCACGATTGTCAATGTTGGAAGCAATGCAATTACACTTAAAGTGCAAAGCGCAAGCAGTACGGCAGGCAACCGCTTCATCCTGCGCTCCAACGGCGATGCCGTGCTCAACACCGACGATATGATAACCCTTGTCTATGACAACACAACAGGTCGCTGGCGCGAGATGAACCGCAGTTTCTAAGCGTTCATACACACACGATTCACACGCCGGACATCAGCACGATGTCCGGCGTTTTTGTAAGACACATGCGTGATGCAGCTGATACTTGAATCTGCGATACTATATCTTCGACAAAACTTCCTTCATTTGTTGTTGTATTAAATCTAAGTGCAAGTTGCCTATGCTACCCTCGTGGGTATGAGTCAGTTCGTCAGGTACAGCAAACTCACCACGTTGAATACTCTCGCCAACCTGTTTGTATGCATCGCGGAAGGACACACCCTGCTGAACAAGTTGATTAACAGCATCAACGCTAAAACAATAGGCGTACAAATCGTTGCTCATGATATTGGGTGCAACCTGCAACTGCGGAAGCACTAACGTAGCCAACTGCAAACATTGCAGCAATTCGGTAAAGGCAGGAAAGACAAGCTCTTTAAGGATTTGGAAATCGCGGTGATAGCCAGATGGCAGATTGTTCGTAACAAGTAGAATATCGTTTGGCAATGCTTGCAAGCGATTACACTTTGCGCGAATAAGCTCAAAGATATCAGGATTCTGCTTATGCGGCATAATACTACTGCCCGTTGTAAAATCCGCTGGAAGGCGCACAAATGCTAAGTTTTGCGAGGTATATAAACAAATATCATACGCGAGTTTACTTAATGTTGCTGCAACCGAAGCAAGTGCAGTTACTACAATTCGTTCGGATTTTCCGCGCGTCATTTGTGCATACACCGAGCTAACATTCATTGCACCAAAGCCAAGTAATTCTGTTGTGCGAGTTCTATTCAGCGGAAAGGAAGATCCATATCCCGCTGCCGAACCAAGTGGGTTTTTGTTTACAACATTGTATGCAGCAACAATAAGTTCCATATCATCGGTAAGCGATTCGGCATAGGCACTAAACCACAACCCAAACGAGCTAGGCATTGCAATTTGAAAATGCGTGTAGCCGGGAAGCAACTGACCTTTGTGTTGTTCTGCCAATTGTAGTAAGGTGGTAAACAATGTAGAAACTGAATCACGTACGTTGCATAGTTCTTCACGAAGAAAGAGCTTCATATCCACAAGAACTTGGTCGTTCCGAGAACGCCCTGTGTGAATTTTCTTACCAACCTCGCCAAGTCGCTGAGTTAGTGTATACTCCACTTGCGAGTGCACATCTTCCATTTCCGGCGCAATGCTAAAGGTACCATTCTCAATTTCTTGTTCAATAGTGTGGAGCTCGCGTACTACCGCATCACCTTCTTCAGCAGAGAGAATCCCGACTTCAGCTAGCATGGTAGCATGCGCAATAGAGCCGCGTACATCGTGTTTTGCAAGCAGCATATCAAACTCGCGGTCGCGCCCAACAGTGAACTCTTCAATCAACGCGTTTGTAGAAATCCCTTTATCCCAAAGTTTCATTACGCTCTTTCAGTATTGAATCAAAACATTCTAATAGTTCACAATAACGAGTAATGCCCTGCTCAACTTCATGAACGTGTATAAACTCATCCGCTGTGTGCGAGCGAGATGAAGAACCCGGACCAATCTTTACACTTGGAACTCTTAGCAACGCTTGGTCGGAAAGTGTTGGCGAGCCATACGGAATCATTCCAATTGTAGTTGCTGCTAACGCAAGCGGGTGCGAGCGTTCTATACGAGATGGCTGTAAACGCCGCGACACATCCGCAACGTTACTACGTATGTTATCTGTAATGATAGCAAGTGTTTCGTCGTTTGTATAGACATCGGTTGTGCGCACATCAACAGTAAAATCACATCTGTCGGGAACTACGTTGTGCTGTGTTCCTGCATTGATGATGGTAACCGTCATCTTAATCTCACCAAGGTACCCGCTTGTTCTATCAAACTTGTATGAATGAAACCACTCAATATCACGCATAGCAATATCAATAGCATTAACACCTTCGTTCCTTGCAGCATGACCTGATTTACCTTGTGCGGTACAACGTAGTACCATCAAACCTTTTTCGGCAATGGCAAGTTGCATTTCGGTTGGTTCCCCAACAATAGCGCAATCAAAGTGTGGTAGTGCGGGAGCAACTGCAACAATACCATTCTCGCCGCTTATTTCTTCTTCGGCAGTAATAGCAAGAACAATATTAAATGTAAGGTCAGTCCGATTGTAGAAGTTGATGAATGTTTGTACTAACGATACCACGCAACCACCCGCATCGTTACTACCTAAGCCATACAATACACCATTCTCTATCGTCGGCTCGAAAGGATTGCGAGTCCAATCTCTGTTTGGCTTTACTGTGTCAATATGTGAGTTAAGTAACAATGTGGGTTTTGATGAATCATAGTACTTGTTTACACACCATACGTTGTTCAAGTGACGATTACAAAATACACCGTTGTGTTCCAGATATCGTTGAACAATCTCTGCAACAGCCGATTCGTTGCGTGAAAATGATTCCGTTGCAATCATTTTTTGTAGTAATTCAATTGCTGTCATTGCTCTCATCCTATCGTTAGAAGTGTCCCACCATTTACATTGCTGTAGTGTGTTATACGTACACTTCGTACACCACGTTCTATTGCACTATATGCATTGTCGAGTTTGGGAATCATCCCTTGCGCAACAATGCCATTGGCTTTGAGTTCAGTGTATTCTGTTTGTGTTAGCGATGGTATAAGCGATGTATCATTTTCTACATTCTTTAATACGCCTAGTTTCTCAAAACAATACACAATATCCACGGTAAACGTTTGTGCAAGCGCTGATGCGACTTGTGCGGCAATAGTATCGGCATTGGTATTAAGCAACTGCCCGGAGCCGTCGTGCGTTAGCGGAGCAATAACCGGAACAATATCGTGTTGAACCAACTGAGTTAAGAACTTTGTATTGACCGAGTCAACATCGCCAACAAAACCGTAATCGTGCTGTGAATGCCTGCGTTTGTGCGCACGAATACAATTGGCATCGGCACCTGTTATACCAAGCGCATTGATATTGTGTGACTGCAATTCTGCCACTAGTTGCTTATTGATTAAACCCGCGTACACCATTGTTACAACGCGCAGAGTTTCAGCATCAGTTACGCGCCTGCCTTCAATCATTGTTGTTGGAATGCCAAGCGAAGCACTTAGTTCGGTTGCAACTTTTCCGCCACCATGTACAAGAATTGTAGCTGTATTGAGAGTGCGAAGCTGCTCGTAGAAAACCGAGCGAGCATTGGCGCTATCAACAACATTACCACCTATTTTGATAACGGTTAGTTTCATGATAAACTTTCTATCATGGTGCGGAGAACTGCTTGTGCGGAGACTACGCGATTGCCCGCTTCTTCGATGACGATGGAGTTGGGGGAATCGAGTACTTGGTCTGATACTATCATGTTTCGGCGCACCGGAAGGCAGTGCATAAATTTTGCATCGCTGGTGCATGACATTTTCTCGGGTGTTATCATCCACCCTTTATCGTGTGAGAGTATTGTTCCGTAGTCGTGGTAGCTGCTCCAGTTTTTTGCATACACAAAGTCAGCGTTATGCAAAGCTTCATCTTGGTTGTGAGTGATAGTTGCACCGTGAGTAAAATCTTCGTGTAGATTGTATCCTTCGGGATGTGCAATCACCACGTTGTAATTCATGGCAATTGCCCACTCGGCAAATGAGTTGGGAACGGCTTGTGGCAATGCTTTGGGGTGTGGTGCCCATGTTAACACTACTTTGGGTTTAGCTGTGGTTTTATGTGCTTCGATTGTAAACACATCTGCAAGTGATTGCAATGGATGCCGTGTTGCTGACTCGAGTGATATAACAGGTTTACCGCTGTAGTGAATAAACTTCTCGAGAACATCTTCAGTGTAGTCGAGTTGTTTATCTACCAAGCCGGCAAATGTCCGGATGCCAAGTATGTCGCAGTATTCCCCCATAACTGCGGCTGCTTCTTTGATGTGCTCGCTTGCTGCACCATCCATGATAACGCCATCACGTGTTTCTAATGTCCACGAATCGCTGCCAACGTTCATGACAATGACATCCATGCCAAGATTGTACGCAGCTTTTTGTGTGCTCATGCGCGTTCGCAAACTTGGATTAAAGAAGAGTAAGCCAAGTGTTTTGTTTGTTCCGATGTGTTTGTTTGCGAATGGGTTTTGTTTGCAATCGCGTGCAACATCTAACAGTTGTTGGAGGTTTGGAACATCGTGTATTGAGGTAAATTTATTCATGGTTATTTATTTCTTTCTTAAAACGCTGTTGCTTTGAGTGATAGCCCTGTTTGCTCTGCAACACCAAACATGAGATTCATGTTTTGCACTGCCTGACCCGATGCGCCTTTTATAAGATTATCTATTACACTTGTTATAAGTACAACATCATCATGTTTCTCTACATGAAGAAAACACTTGTTTGTATTTACCACTTGCTTTATATCAGGTTGTTCGCCAACTACGTGCACGAATAGTTGATTGTGGTAATAGTTATGGTAGAGTTCTGTTAGTTCATTCTGTGATAGTGAACATGTTGTATAGCACGAAGCAAGAATCCCACGAGTGAAGTTTCCGCGATATGGTATAAAGCGTAGAGCGTTATTCCATGCGGGTTGGGCATGTTGCAACGATTGTACTATCTCCGGAACGTGCTGGTGCTGAAACGCTTTATATACTTGTACGTTGTTTGTTCTCCACGAAAAATGCACGGTATCAGTTAGGGATTGTCCTGCCCCTGTAGAGCCGGTTATTGCACTTACATGGATATCATTGGTAAGTAGTTTCGACTGCGCAAGTGGCAACAATGCAAGTTGAATTGCCGTTGCAAAACATCCGGGGTTTGCAACATGTTTTGCTTGAGCAATCTGCTGTTTGTGTAGTTCCGGTAAACCGTACACAAAATCATTATCTTCAGAATGTAAACGGAAGTCGTTACTTAAATCAATGATGTACTTCTCTTGCAGCCACGAATGCTCTGCTATAAACTCCCGCGATTTAGCATGCCCCATGCACAAAAAGTACACTTCGGCATCACGATAAACGGTGTTGGAAAAGCATAAGGATGTGTCGCCGAGGAGATCGGTGTGAACTGCGCTAATTGCTTTTCCGGCATTGTGCAAACTGAAACAATGCACTACCTCGCACTCAGGATGATTGAGTAGTATGCGGAGTAGCTCGCCGCCTGTGTAGCCCGATGCGCCAATGATGCTAACGCGAATCATGATTGCCTCCGTTAACGGCGTGAAAAATGAGCGCTTGATTTGCCGCAATGCGAGAGTAGCCCTCAACATCTTTACCGCTCCAGGTGTTGTTCATCTCGCCGTACTTGCCAAACGTTGAGTTCATTAAATCGTTGGGCGATGTAATGCCATCGATAGAAAAACGATAGGGAGCTATGCGAACATAAACATCACCATCTACTGTTTGTTGCGATTGCTCAAAGAATGCTTCGATGCTTCGTAACGCCGGCTCTGCAAACTGTCCTTCGTGCAAAAGTTGACCGTACCACAACGCGAGTTGGTCTTTAAGATTGAGTTGCCATTTTGTTAGTGTGTGTTTTTCCAATGCGTGGTGTGCTTTTATGATAAGCAGCGGCGCTCCTGCGGTAAATGCAACACGACCTTTAATGCCTATAATGGTATCGCCAATGTGCATATCGCGACCTATTGCAAATTCGTCTGCAAGAGTTGCCAATGCTTGTATTGCTTCGGTTGGATGTGCAAACGTTTCACCATTGATTCCAACAAACTCACCGCGTTTGAAGTGCAGTGTAATAACACGTTCATCCGTTGCGGTTGCATGAGTTGGATAAGCACTCTCCGGTAAAGGTAAATGTGAACTGAGTGTTTCTTTACCACCAATGGTAGTTCCCCAAATGCCTTGATTGATTGAATACAACGCCTTTGTCCAATCGCCTTCAACGCCGCATGAATTCAAGAATGTAATCTCTTCTTCGCGCGATAGTTTGTTATCGCGAATTGGTGTAAGGATTTCCACATTGGGGATAAGAGTGTGGAATACTACATCAAAACGAACTTGGTCGTTACCCGCACCTGTGCTTCCGTGAGCAACACAATCAACATTCATCTGCTTTGCAAGCTCAGCAATTGCTCGCGCCTGAAACACACGCTCTGCACTTACCGAGAGTGGATAGGTGTTATTCTTTAGCACGTTACCAAACACAAGGTAGCGCAGACACTGGTTGTAGAGTGCTTTAGTTTCATCTAAGGTTGTGTGTGAAGCTGCGCCAAGTGCGTAGGCACGTTGTTCAATCTGATGTAACTCTGTAGCTGTAAATCCACCTGTATTAACAATAGCAGTATGTACTTCCTTACCGCAGGTTTCGCTCAGATACTTTACACAATACGATGTATCCAGCCCGCCACTAAAGGCAAGCAGTACTTTCTTTTTCTTTGCCATGTTACGCCTCCGCTAAGGTAAGTTCTGTTGGTAGCTCAATGCTTACCAAACCTATTGCAGCTTTACGCGATTCTTCTGCGGGGTCGAACAACATACCTGTACACAAGCACATTTTGCGCTCGGTGCGTTGCAGAATATCAAAGTTATTGCACGATTCACAGCCCTTCCAGAAGGCATCATCGGCGGTGAGTTCGGTAAAGTGTGCAGCGCGGTAGCCAAGGTCGCTGTTTATTTTTAACACAGCTGCACTTGTTGTAATACCAAAAATTTTAGCTTCAGGGAATTTAGTGCGCGATAGCTCGAACGCAGCTTTTTTAATACGTTTTGCAAGATGTTGCTTGCGGAATTCCGGTGCTACAATAAGTCCCGAATTAGCAACATACTTTTTGTCTTCCCAGGTTTCTATATAACAGAAACCCGCAAAACGATTATCGTGAGTTAGGGCAATTACTGCTTTACCCTCGCGCATTTTAGAACGGATATAATCAGGATGGCGCTTTGCAATTCCGGTGCCGCGTGGTTTAGCGGATTCGGCAATTACGTCGCAAATTTCTTCGGCATAAGCAAAGTGTTCTTCGCCGGCATTGTAGATAGTAAAAGGTATATGGTTATTGGCTTGGTTGTTTTCCATCAAAATATGTTAGATGCGTTAATAATAGCTTGAGTTGATTATAGTTGAAACAATACACTCAGCGCACGGACGCGAGCGGAGTACAACGATGAGTACATATTGTGCATTCATAAGGTTATCCTAAATAATGAAACAAACTAGTAGTGCTATGATGAGTATCTAATAACCATACGCATTATCGAGTACAATACCCATGCTATACAATACACTTCCTTTATGTTGTCTATATGCAGGGAGTGTAATGGTTAAAAGTTAACACATGCCAATAACGAAAAAACCGCTTCGTGCACGTTTGCCCGAAGCGGTTATAAAAAGTGTTGATTGAGTTAATTCAACCTATTGATAAACACATCGGTACATACTGCCAACCATGGGTCGCATCATACTGAGACGACGCGACATTTCACGCCGGAATGCGTTGCGGTTAGCTGTACAGAAATATGTAATCGTTTGTGTCATGATTGAACTTTGTATCAATTCGCGCTGCGAAAATACATAATCAAGTATGCTATGCAAGTTAAAAAACCGTATTGAAGAATGGAGTGAGTATTCATGGATCTGCGACAGCGATACTGGACGTATGCCGCTCATTTTCATTCTTCTTGTGTTATCCATATCCGCATCTGCCTACCACGCAAAAACGAAACCAATAATGCCTCCGTTTGGGATTATGAATGACGGTCGTGATATTGACGGGGTGGTAGTATCCCAAAAATCGTAGCCGGCGGTACGCAATTCGATTTGTATGGAGATATTCCCCAATGATTGCAATCCTATAGTTGGAAATAGCATGCTCCAATAACCCGGAAGGTGGTCGTGACGCATACCACTGTATATGTATGCCGACGTATTGATATCCCAACTTGCTGTGGCAGAAGACCGAAGTGTAAAGGGTTTGTTTTCAGAGACCACGCCAAGCTGATAGCCCGGTTCGGTGGCAATAGTCAGTTCGGGAACGACGCCATTCTTATGGCAAATGCGTGCTGCCAGACCAACCCCGATACTTTTGGTTAGTGATGCTGTAAGCGAAAGACCGTCGTTAATGCCATAGGCATACTGAACAGAGAGTGGAAGTGCGGGCGGGGCTTTCGAGTTATTGCTAAGATAAACGTATCCGGTACTGAGTGCTATTGCATGCCCGCCTTCGGGAACTGTACGTACAGGCATAGTGATTCCACAACTATTCAAAAAAACTAATGCTATACAAAGTGTTATTGTACGTATATGCTTCATTGTTTTATTGGTTGATTCTTTAATACTATTACTTATCGTGAAACTATGGGTTGATCTGTCATCGGACAATGTGTGTAGTGATTTTGCAGGGGGGGGATTCATTGATACCTTGTCATTACTATGAAAATTTTAGTGGGGTTTGATTTTCCTCTTGCACCGCCGTTCGGATTTGCCAATTTTGCACTGAATGCTTTTACGACGGTTGCCAATAGGCAACCGAGAGAATGATTGACACTTGGATATTCTCGAACGCAGCACACAGTGTGCTGCATAGCTATTAATCACATTATCGAAGGGGATCTGTTATGGACGAAATGCAGACAATGCAAGAGAGTCAAGGGCTGCTTGCTGCAATGATGGGGACGATGGGCTTGATATACTTAGTGATATTCTTGTTCATTGGATTTTGCATGTTTAAGATTTTTCAAAAGGCGGGGCGCGAAGATGCATGGGCGGGCTTCGTTCCAATCTACAATCTGGTTGTCTTGTTGGATATTATCGGTAAGCCGGTATGGTGGTTGGTGATGTTTTTCATACCGTGTGTGAATCTGTACTTTCTTATTGTCGCCTATATTGAATTAGGTAAACGGTTCGGTAAGGATACCGTGTGGTCGGTGATATTCCTGATCTTTTTGGGAATCATCGGACTGCCGATGCTTGCCTTCGGCGATGCACAATACACACCGCCTGCACAAAGCGAGGAATAACCCGCAATGCTGCGTGAATCGCTTGCATCCCGCGAACAACGGAACGCCGTCATTGCCATTGGTGCAGTGGCGGCGTTTGTATGTGTGGTATATCTGTTCAACCCGGGCAACTACACGTTTATCCCGTGCTGGTTTCATACGCTGACGGGATATGAGTGCGCGGGCTGCGGGCTTACACGCTCGGCGCACGCACTCATGCACGGCGATGCTGAGGCAGCGTGGCGGTTCAACCGGTTGAGTGTT
>JAEUSO010000108.1 GCA_016788605.1 Candidatus Kapaibacterium sp.
TATCAGAGTTGCAGCAAGAATGAGGAGTATTTTCATGATGGGTCTCCTTATTCAATTATGATGGGATGGGTTATTGCCACTCCACTGGATGTAGAGATACATATTGTATATCGCCCGCCGCTAAGTGCATACAATGAAAGCGGGTAAGAAAGCATGTTCTTACCTGGCTTGACTGCTTCATTCGATAGTCGTTGTTGTCTTCCTGCTCCATCTATTAATGAGACGGTTACTTGCTGATCAACATCCGTAAAATTATTAACAATGAGAACTAGCTCACCAGCCCTCGACATTGGGTTTGGAGATATATGAACATCCAGTCCACTCATTGTATCTCTCTGATCAACATGCGTAGTATAATCTGAATAAACAAAAGCCATCGTATCATTCATCGCACGAACTACAAAATCATTAATACCATCACCAGAAAAATCAGGAACACTAAAGACTATTGGCGGATTATTTACTCCGATAGGATATCCTTGTAATCTAAATAACTCTTTAAAAATCATATCTCCCGCATCACCAGAAAAGAATGTGCGTTGAACATTGTTATTTGCAGTGTTTGATGAGATTACTATGTCAGGTATGCTATCGCTGTTTATACTATGTTGTAATACCAAAACACTACCTGTAAAGTCTTTGCGTAAAGATGTAATTCTTGATATTGAATTATTGATTATTCTGTATAATGTTATGTTATTATTATAATATTCTCCGTTAATTATTTCATTGCTTATGAAGTACGTAATATAATTATCATGGTACACACATGAATTTTCTTTTACCATCTGCTTTCCATTATTGACAATCATCAAAGAGTCAAGTGCTGCAACCAATGGTACACTGCTACCAGCGGCAAAATTCACACTGTAGAGTTTATATCCGTCCCTCATCCACGTTGCATTTCCCTTACTATCATAGTACGGTCGTCCGCACATAATTACTCCCAAACCGCCATCAGGACGTGTGTAACATGTGAGCGTTGACCATAATGTATCAAATGGCTGTTCGCGCTCTATCGTTACAGCACGCAATGACGTATCGTTTAAGTCGTTCCCAAACTGCACATGTCCAATCGCTTCTTTATACCAAAACGATGCACGGAATGAGAACACATCATCCTTACCATCACCGTTGAAGTCACCTATTGCATCAGGATGTGATGTTGAGATCTTTGTCAAAACCGGAAATCCGTTTTGTACTCCCTTGTAGATTTTTCCGTCGGCATCAATGAAGTCCTTAACCCCGTCACCATTGAAGTCACCTGTTTTCAGGTTTGCGTTACCACCCGCCCATGTAAAGATGTTCACTGTGTCCCACGGGTAGCGAAGCTGCCATGTTTGCACTCCGTTAGGCGTACTCACCACAAGCGCGCCTTTGCCGTTGTAAAAATTATCTATCCACGTGGCACCGTTTAATCCATATCCCATATTATCTGCACGCCACCATTCTTTCAGTGTAGGAACGGATTGCGTAACTGGCGGTGTAGGTTCTTGTGCCAACGCTGTATGTGTAAGCGCAACGAGTGCGAGAAGAATAGAAATGAGGAACGCACCTTGCGTTCGGGTTGTCGTTTGCCGCATCAAAAGTGGGCGGCTGTTATGTCGAGCCATTGCTGACTCCTTTCTTTGAATATGAGATAATAAGTGAATGCGGGCTTGCGCCCTTCTATCCCTATTTCCTCACCCTCTTGAAAAATAAAGGGCGACGTTGCACTATTGCCATCGTGGGGTTCTTGGCAGGACCTCGTAACGAACAATAAGAACGCGCCCGTTGCCGGGCGTTCTTCTTACTGCGATTCGTTACTTCATCTGCCAAGATTTCACGATGAACCGAGTATGACTAACGCTTACAATGTACTATCCGGTTTTTACGCCGGACTATTTCTACAAGCAAACGTAGGTGTTACGGATTCAAATAGCAAACACTTTTTTCAGTTTACCAGTATGATTTAAGAAATGCTGAAACTATATGTGTATCTGTGTGGCAAACTTATCTGCTTTTTCGTCCCGTCCGTTACTACTTTATTACTACTTTTTTGGGCTGAAAAAAAATAAATGTTCGATTTCTGCGAAATTTGGCGGGTGGCTTTTTTATGAGGGTATTTGTTGGAAGCGTAACGCAAGAACGCTTGGTTGAAAGCGGACTGCGCTTTCCGGCAAGTGGCGGGTTGGGGAAGGGGTAAAGTGCGGTGCCGTCTGCGAAGCAAAGATGTTTGCACGGTTAGCTTTTGGTGGCTTTCTTGCGGCGGATGCGCGAGAGGTGTTCGGGTGTGATGTTGAGTGCTTGCGCTATCATGTATTGCGGGACGCGGTTGGCAAGGCGCGGTTGCTTCTGCATCAGGTCGTCGTAGCGTTGCTCTGCGTCGTTGTTGCGCAGCGAGTACACCGATTCGTTGAGTTCGATAAACAGGTATTCGGCTATCAACCGACCGTAACGCTCGGCGTGGGGCGAGGAAGCGTAAAGATTGCGAATGGCATCAACATCAAGGCGCAGATATTCGATGTCTTCCAATGCTTCAATGCAGGTGTGCGATGGCTTGCCGGTAAGGACGCTCACGTAGTCGGTGAAGTAGAATCCTTCTTCAATAAAGGCAAAGGTGTGCAACTCGCCTTGCTGTGTGGTCATCATGCGGACAATGCCGCTTGTAAGAAAGTTCACGCTGCCGCATATCTCGCCTTCGCGGAGAAGGATGTCGCCTTTGCGGGCTGCGGCAACGGTGTGGGATGCACGCAAGATTTTCCAAAAATGTTCATCGAGCGGATTGCCTAAGAGCTGTGCGGCAAAGGTATAGAGCGGGTCTGTCATTCTTGTGTGGTTATGAGCGGTTTGGTCATGGTGTAATGCTGTATTTCACCAAAGAGCAGGTACGATTTTTTTACAACGGTGTAGCCCATGCGTTCGTAAAAGCCGATGGCGTTATCGCGGGCTTCGAGCATCATCACGGACGCGCCATTTGATTGGGCGATGTGTTCGAGTTCCGCCATGACGATTGCACCGCAACCGCGTCCTTGATACGGTGTGTCCACCGCCATGTAGCGGACTTGCGCTTCTTGGGCGGAGTTGAAATGCAAACGTCCCACAGCAGCAACGGTGTCGCCGTCGCAAAGCATGACGTTGTGGGATGCGGAATCGGTTGCGTCCACCTCGCTACCTTTGGGTGCGCCCCACGGTTGGCGCAGTATCCGGTAACGGACATCATAGTAGCGTTGCCAATCTTCTTCAGTTACCGGTGTGCGGAGTTGCATGATAGTGCTATGCGAATGAGGTTAGAGTGATACGCGGAATCCCGCAACAAGCGATTGGTCAAGTTGCCTGCGCGGAGAAAAGTTGCTGTCATAGACAACGCGAAGCGTGTAGTCGAGCGAGATAATACCGTAGGATAAACTGAGCAAGCCAAGTGTGGAGACGCGGGACTTCGTCAGGTCTTTGTAGAGGTCTTCCTTGCCAAGTATAACGGTCTTCAAACTTGTGGAGAGTTGGAAGTTGTTGCCAAGCTGTTTGCGGGCGGTAAAATCAACCACGCCCGATAGACCGAGCTGCAATTCAACATTCGAGATAGGACTGTTGGGGTCGCGCTTGAGTTGCTCGCTTTGCGACGTGGTGATGAAGTCCTTTGTGAATGTTTGTTGCAGCGCGTAGCCCACGCCGTAAGTGAGCGATACTTCCCCGCTGCCGTCCTCTGCTTGCGAGGCGACTTTCTGCCCGAAGAACAAGGTCTGGTACAGGAACAGCGGGTCCATAAAATTGGTGACGGATGTATCAATCAAACCGGGCTGTATTTGCGTTTCGGCAGTATTCTCTAAGAACAACCGGATGCCAATCGAAGGCAGGATTCCTAACGATGGCGTAACGGAAACGATGAGGTTGTCTTGTGTCTTCAGCGGCACGTCGGTGTGGGTGTGCAACTGCCCGTATTGAAAATACAAACTGCTGGAAAGACCGAGTGTGCTGCCCTCCCAGTTCATTCTTCCTTGCAAGCCCGCTAGCCATTGGACTGTCAGGATGTCTTCCTCGTCGTCGCTGCGGCTGATGTTTTGGAATGTAACGCCAAGCGACGGCTGCAATGTGTAGCTGAAAATAGCGGGCTGTTCCGGCGGCTGATCAACAGCGGGAGTTAGTTCGGGCGGTTTGGCAAGCGAATCGGTTTGTGCATGGAGAGTATGGCTTGAAACCATAAACAGGACGGCTGCCCATACAACACGGACTGTCCATGAAGATTGTCTCTTCATATCGTGAATCCTTCGTAGAGTTATTGATGATGTGAACGACCGCCGCGTTCCCCATCCCCATGAATTGCGCGGCACTGTAAATATAGAGTGAGAGGACAACCCGACAAACACCCGCTGCGAATTATTCACCGATAATCGCAATCAGCATTTGCTGTAACAGTATCAGCGTATCGGCGGAACTTGACTTGATTCGGACATCGGCGGCGTGCAACGCAAGAAAGGCGTTTTCTATCTCGTGCGGCTTGTAGCGTTGCAGCACGGCAAGGTATTCGGGAATAAAGAACGATGATACGCCGAGTGTCTTTGCCAAATCGTAGTGGTTGGTACTGAGGCGCGATGAATCAAGGAGTTTCCAGAGCACGGTGAAGAACCGCGTGAGCATGGAGATAATCAGAAGTTCCTGCTTATCGTAACGAAGCATGTTTTGCACAATATCCAACGACTTGGCAAGGTTGCGCTCGCCCACCGCTTTTTGTAATTCAAACACATTATACACACGCGACGCACCGACAAGATTCGTCACATCGGCGGCGGTGATTTTCTTTTTATCCTGAACAAAGGTGATGATTTTTTCAATCTCGTTGGCGATATCGCGCAGCGAGCTGCCCACTTGGGCAATGATGTACTCGCACGCTTCGGGACTGATGTCGCGTCCGCGTTCTTTCATGCGCGTTGTTATCCACGAGGGCAGTTCCCGCTCGTAGAGTTTGGGGAACTCAATCCAATCGGCGTGTTGTAGCAACAGGTTGTACGGAAACTTGAGTTTCGAGATTTTGCTCTTTGCCTTATCCTGCTGTTTGGGATTGCCAATCAGTGCGGCAATACCTTTCAGTTCGTCGGCGACGGCGCGTTGCTCGCTTACAGTTAGAAGAAGGATGGTCGAGGGCGACGGGTTAAGAAAGTACCTGCCTAACGGCGATTGTTCGATATTCTTTGTGCGGCGACCGCTTACCACTTTATCAAACCGTTTTACCGCAAGAAACCTGCGTTCGCTCATCATCGGAAATGCACTTGCAAGCTGAACGATATGTTCGGGCGATGCTTCGTCGCCGTCAATCACATCGCGGTTGAATTCATCAATACCGCTTTCGGCAACAGCACCGGTAATCGCGTGGTATGCCTCGTCCACCATGAACTCCTCTTCGCCGAAGATGAAGATGACAGGTGCGAATTTTTTTGCTTTAACGACGGTACGCAGTGATTCGATGAGCATGGTTTGATGAACGTGGTTCTCTGCTGTTGATGCGGCGAATATAGCGCGGCGTTTAGTAGCGGATACGGACAATCACAGCACGGTTGATAGCACGTCCGTACGCTTCGTTATTGTCATGGATGCCGTTGGGTTGCAGTATCACTTGTACCTGACTTGCTTTAAGTCCAATCAAACGTAACGCTTCGTTGGCGCGTGATTGGGCAAGCGCGGTATTGTGTACAACCGTTCCAAGATTATCCGTCATTGCAAGCAGTTCAACGGGCTTGCCTTCCGCCACAGCTTGGCGGACATCAGGAAACACATCGCTGTTGATTTGATAGAACTGCGGTTTGTCGAACTCGCAATACCCGACGAGCAGTTCGCGGTACACACCGCTTGCATCGTACTTCATATTCGAGTTTTCCGTTCGGTAATTGCGGTCTGCCTGAATCGTGAACGAAGTAGCGGCATTGCGGGCATTTCCCGCTGCATCTTCCACATCAAGTTCTGTTTTAACTGTCGTGATACCTGTCGCAGGAATGCGTGACTCCGGCACTTGTGCAGTCAGTGACGATTCGTCGCTGTTCAACCGCGCACCATCAACGACAACCGCGCTTTTTCGTTTGGTTATCGCAGTGTCGTTGGCAATCACAGGATTGAGTGTCAGCACAACGGGCTTCATTGGAACATTGGATGTATCGCGGAGCAATTCAACAACAGGAGTGCGACGGTTTTGCTGCACCATCACGGCTTGCTGCTCGCGGTCTAACTCTGCATAGCGTTGCTTGGGAACAAGCAGTGTTTTCTTGACGATGTTCTTTTCGGCGATACCCGATGCGATGAGTTTCTTCGCCATTGCATCTGCCCGTAATTGGGCATTTGGAGCATCATCGCCTTGGCGGGCAATGCCTGTCACAACATAATTCAGATTCTTGAGTGTATCGGATGCAACAATAGCACGGACATAGCGATCCGCCTCTTGCTCGTTGCTCCATTGCGCCGCTTCATTGAAGTAATAGCGCGGGACTAACAGCGATTGCTTTGTATTGATAACAGCATCGCGCGTCAATCGCAATGTGTCGCCGTTCTTCACATCCACACCGTTTGCTTGTGTCCGTAGCGATACGCTCAGTTGTTTTGGTTTTGGTGGCGGAGGTGGTGGCGGTGGGGGTGGTGGCGGCGGTGGGGGTGGAAGAGTATCCGGCACACGCAGTTGATAGGTAACGGTGATTCCTCCCCGAATGGCGTTTGCCTTCCAATCCAACGAGGACGACAGCTTCGTCAGCGAATAAGAATACAGCAGTTCGGGAGATACTTCAATACTCGGTGAACTGTACACGCGGTAGCGCACTCCGACCTGTGCCGCTGCAAGCAATGTGGCTGCATCAGGTATTGCACCGCTTTGTTGGTTACGTGTTGTTGTGCCTGTTTCAAACGTAACGCCTTGGGGCGAGAGTAACGTCTCCTTTTGAGAATACCTTGGCGACGCGAGTATGCCGATACCCGCACCTAATCTCAATCCCAATGCCGGTGTGAACGGATGGAACAGCGCGTATGGCTCGGCAAGAATACCCAAGTACGATGCGTCAATCGAATGTTCCGAAACGCCTTTCGTCACCGTATTACCGGTGATGATGTTTGCAAACTGATTTGCCTCTGTAAGTGTTGCACCGAGTTGCGTAGCGGTGAGTTGAACACCTAAGCGATACGGAATACCAACCAGCATCCGCGAGCGATTTTGCTCTATACCAACCGATATGGAAAAGCCGATGCCGTTGTCGCCCGTAAAGCCGACGCAACAATTCGGTACGCCCGGCAACTGCGCGAATGATGCAGAGTGCATGTTGTACGATGCGCTCGCGTTAGCTGTTATGCGGAGCGGGCGAAGTGAGTCGCGTTGCGCTACAACGGGGATGGTCACGGTTGAGTCCTGTGCATACACGACGCTTTGTATCAATGATGCACAACAAAGGATAAGAGAGAAAATCAGCACTGAAGGTAAAAAGAGCGGGTGACGTTTGTTCATCATTATTTCACCACCACAAGGAGAGTGGATGATGTTGCCGTTGCCGAGCGTGCGATGACGGTGTACGTTCCGCTTGCAAGAGTGCGCGTGTCTATTCTGAATGATGCGAGATTACCTGACATTGTTATCGGAACAGCATCCGAGAGTTTCTCGCCCGTCGGCGAATACACCGCAACACCTGTAAGTTCTGCGTCGCTGCGGATGCTAATGTCCGCGCCGTCTTGTGCAGGATTTGGCTGGATGGCAAGGATGCTCAACGCTTTTAACGGTTGCGTGATGCGGCGGTCGTTGCAAAGATTGGTGAGTGTCATCGAGCCATTGCGGAGTGTTGTCTGTACCGCACTTCCCCACAGCAACGACGTCGGATTGAACGTCAGGTTCGATGTATCGCGCTCGGCTAATCCCGCCACGCCGTGAATAGTGGCAGCCACACCTTTATCAGGGAAATCGCCGCGTACTTGGATGCCGATAATCCGGCGGTCGCCGACAATATCATTCCGTGTCAGTGTCGCCTGTCCATACGCACTCGATACCCTCACCGGCAGGAACATTCGCGGATTCATGCTGAACTCTGTTGCAAACGTGCGCTCGCCGTTATAGGGTGCGTTTCCATTTGTGCTGAAGTTGATTGGGATAGTGGCAGAGTCGGCGTTCGGGTCGGCTTGCAGCGCATCAATCGAAACCGTACTCCGTGCGTTGTAGCGAGTAATGTTCAGATTCCATGGGGTGGAGCATGGCTCTAACGTCGTTTCGATTCTTGCGTTCGATGAATCGGTGTTTAGCCAACGAACCGTTGTGGTTACTGAATCTCCCGGACCAAGCGTGAGCGGAACTGAAACAGGTGTGATTGAGAATCCGCCTTTGGGAGTGATGTCGAACGATGTCAGCGTTACCGAGTTATTGTTGGTATTACGCAGCACGAGTTTTCGCTCGCGCTCTTCGGGTACAAACACAAACGGAGAACCTGTTGCTTGTAATGTCGTTCCTGCGCCGCGCCCGCGAACAATCACACGGGTAAAGACCTTTTTCTGGTCGCCGTAGAATACACGCAGTTCGCGGTATTGTATTCCGGTGTCGCGGGGTGTGAATCGCATCGTGATTTTTGTTGTTCCACCACCGGCTGCAAGCACTTGATTGGTTGGCGATTGCACCACGGAAAACCATGTTCCGATACTGTTGTCAAGTTGCACTTGGTTCACGGTGATTGGAACGGGATCGCTGTTGCGGACAAGGGTGATTTCTTGCTCAATCGTACCGCCGATGCAAAGGTCGCCGAAGTCAATCGTGTCGGGGATATTGAGCGTGCGCGGTATCGCATAGCCCTTCACATTCACATTGAACCTGCTGTTACACATAAACGTGTTGAACACATCGCTCAATGCGCCTGTGTCGCTTGGTGTAAAGCGGAACGTGATGGTGGCACATCCGCCCGGTTGGATGGTATCGGGCTTGAGCGAGCCAATGAGTGCGAAATGCGCTTTCACATCGAACCACGGACCGCCAAGCACAACCGGCACTGTGCCAGTGTTGCAGAGGTTTGCCGTAAAGATGGAATCGCTTGATGAAAACGCATACGTTGGCGGCATTATCGCGTCAAGTTGTGTCATCGTGGGTTTTACAATCCGAGTCGGTGCATCACTGATATCCGCTTCGGGAAAGACAAATTTCTTTACGCGCAGGTTGTCGGTGGAAGTTGCCGTTGAGGCAACATTACGCCCGTCGTCGCTGAATGCAACGCTTGTCAGTTCGCCGGCGTGCGAGGTCAGTTCACCCGACACGGTATTCGTCGCCATATCCCAAAACGGTGTTTGCGGCTGACCTTTATACGCAAAGATGACCACTTTTGATGTTGCATTTGCGGCTATTCCTAATGTAGTTGTAGCCGGCTTTACATTCGTTCGGACGATTTGCTTTGTCGGTATATCATAAATCAGTGCCGGAGCCGACATACCTTCTGTACTACTCGGTGTGTTTTCGCGGCAACCGATGGCGATGCGATTCCTGTCGGGCAGTAACAAGACGTGTTCCATGATTGGAATTTCCGGCAGCGATACGCTTGACTGTTCTGTCCATGCAGGCAGATTGTATATCACGATTCGTCCATTCAGCATTGTTGCGACGGCGATATCCTTACCAAGCGAAAGCGCATTCACAACCGATGGCATGGCGATACTCCGTTGCAGTTCACCCGTTGCCGAATTACGAAGGTCAATCTGCGAACCGAGGACGGGCAGCATGGCAATACTTGCACGGGTGGAGTCCATCAGCGCGGCTTTGTAGCGGACATCCGTTCCCAACGGGAGTACCGAGATTGGTGTTGTGGATGATGTGGTAAAGAACGCAACTGTGTCGGCGTTGCCTGTGTTGCCCACAGGTTTGTAAGCAACATAAAACGATGTGGGCGATGTGAATCCGCAACCGAACGCTTGTGCAAGTCCGCTTCCGTTCTGGCGCAGTTGGTAGGTCTGTATTTTTTGCTTTGTTTCGATATTCCATTCAATCACCCTGCCATCGCGATAGACAGCAGCAAGACGCTTATTATCGGGTGCGAAAAACACTTTGTCGCAAACACCGGAATTCCGTTCTATCAACTGGCTTTCGTCTTGCGATTCAACATATTGACTAACCCTGAATATCAGGTTGTCGGTTTCTATATCCGGAACTGTCCATATAAATGATGAGTCGTTGGTGCGTGTGATTATTTCCCAATTCGCGCCGTTGTTCGGGGAGTATTCAACAAGTGTAACGGCAGTGCCGACCGCAC
>JAEUSO010000109.1 GCA_016788605.1 Candidatus Kapaibacterium sp.
CGAAAAGCTCATCCCGCTGATGATTGCAAACGCAATGGAAGGGAAAGAACTTCCTGTATATGGCAACGGAATGAATGTGCGTGATTGGATTTATGTGGATGACCATTGCTCCGGCGTATGGGCTGCCTTTATGAATGGCACTGCAGGGGAAGTGTATAATTTCGGTGGTAACAGCGAGCGGTATAACATAGATGTTGTGAAAGGAATACTCCGCACACTCGGCAAAGATGAATCGCTCATCCGCTATGTGACCGACCGCCCCGGTCATGATTTACGCTACGCGATTGATTGCTCGAAATCATTACGCGAACTTGGCTGGCAGCCGTCGGTGGATTTCGAGACAGGTCTGGTACATACGATTACGTGGTATAAAGAAAATCAAGAATGGGTGAATAATATCCGCAGCGGCGACTATATGAACTATTATGCACAGCAGTACGGCGACCGCTGACAACGGTTATCAAACAAGACAATGTTACCGCATCCGCTCTTGGCATAATCATTGTGTTTTGTAGCTTGCAGCCGCCGCAACCGGAAAATCTCCGGCATGGCATAGTGAAAAACAGTACAACCGTATTATTGAGGAGAAACGCATGGCTTCACGGACGAAGCAAACGATTGCATCGCAGTTGATAGAGAATATCAATACCAAAAACATCACAATAGGTGTTGTCGGGCTTGGCTACGTTGGGTTGCCGCTCGCTGTGGAATTTGCGCGCAAAGGCATCCGCACAATCGGTTTTGATGTGGATGCGTCAAAAATCACATCGCTGCAAAAAGGGAAAAATTATATTCAGGACATCAAGGACGAACACGTCCGCGAGGTGTGGAAGAACAAGACCTTTACAGCAACTACCGACTTCTCGGAATCAGGGCAATGCGACATCATTTATATCTGCGTTCCAACTCCCTTCACCGATAACAAAGACCCCGATATATCCTATATCGTTGAATCGGCAAAGGCAGTTGCGGCATCCATGCGTAAAGGGCAACTCATTATCCTAAAATCAACAACATTCCCCGGCACAACACGGAAGTATGTGAAGCCGATAACCGACGCAACCAAACTCGTCTGCGGTAAGGATTACTTCCTTGCATTTTCACCGGAGCGGATTGATCCGGGTAACAAAACATGGCATACCGGAAACACGCCGATTGTTGTTGGCGGCATATCGCCCGATTGCACTCGCCTTGCCGTTGCGGTGAATGAACTCATCATCGAAAAAGTAATACCCGTCTCTACGCCCGAAGTCGCTGAAATGGAAAAACTCTTGGAGAACATTTTCCGCTCGGTGAACATCGCGCTTGTGAATGAACTCGCGCAACTTTGCGACCGCATCGGTGTGAATATCTGGGAAGTCGTCGAATCGGCGGCAACAAAGCCCTTCGGATTCATGCCGTTCTTTCCGGGTCCGGGCATTGGCGGTCACTGCATTTTGATTGACCCGTATTACCTCTCGTGGATGGCACGCGAATTCGACTTCGTCACAAACTTTATTGAATTAGCCGCCGAGGTTAATGAATCCATGCCGTTCTATGTTCGTTCGATGATTGAGCGCGAGATAGCAAAGCAGCCCGTCACCATGCAAAAAGCAAAAGTGCTGATGCTTGGTATGGCGTTTAAGAAGGACGTGGACGACTTGCGCCACTCGCCGGCTCTGAAAGTTGCCGAACTTCTTGACGACGACGGTATCACGAATATCAGCTACTTCGACCCCTTCATTCCGTCGGTGGAATTGCATCACGGCAAGTCGAAAAAACGCATGTTGAAATCCATCAAGTCCATTGATGCGGCTTCGCTGAAGAAGTACGATGTTGTGTGCATCACAACCGACCACTCGTCGTTTGATTATGCAAGTATCGTAAAGAATAGCAAAGTGGTGGTTGATACCCGCAACGCTTGTAAAAAGGTAAAAGGCGCGAAGAAAAACGTCGTCCTTTTGGGTGATGGAAAATAGATTAGTGCATTCGTAGATGAACCCGACTTTGCCGATTTGGCGGAGACGGGTTTCTTATTTCCCGTAGCGATTGTTGATAACAAAAACCAAAACATGAAAAAAGTACTCTCCGTTGTTGGTGCGCGACCCAATTTTATGAAAGTCGCACCGTTGCACCGCACGTTTGTTGCACAACATCCTGAAATCGAACATCAGATTTGCCACACCGGTCAGCACTACGACCCGCGCATGTCCGATGCATTCTTCAATGACCTCGATATGCCCGCTCCGGCATATTTTCTTGGTGTGGGAAGCGGCTCGCACGCCGAGCAGACGGCACGGGTAATGGTAGAATTTGAGAAAGTATGTTTGGAAGCGAAGCCCGATTGCGTGATTGTGGTGGGCGATGTGAACTCTACGATTGCCTGCACCCTTACAGCAGCTAAGTTGCATATACCGACGATCCATGTTGAAGCCGGATTGCGCTCGTTCGACCGCACCATGCCTGAAGAGATCAACCGTATCGCTACCGATGCAATTTGTGACTACTGCTTCGTGACAGAGCAAAGCGGGATGGATAATCTGGCGCACGACGGCTATCCTGCGGAACGGACATTCTTCGTCGGCAATACGATGATTGATTCGCTGATGTACGCACTGCCAAAGGCGGAGCAGAGCGGTGTTGTGCAGGAATGCGGGCTAACGCCGAAATCGTATGTGTTGATGACGCTGCACCGACCGAGTAATGTGGACGATCCGCAGCAACTTGCTATGCTGCTTGATGTGTTTGAAGAATTGTCTTCGCAGCGCGATGTCGTGTTTCCGATTCATCCGCGAACACGCAAGAATATGGAGCAGAGCGGCTTGCTTGCGCGGACGGAAGCCAATCCCCGAATCCATCTGATTGAGCCGCAGGGATACGTACGGTTTCTTGCACTAATGAAGAACGCCGATTTTGTGATGACGGATTCAGGCGGTATTCAGGAAGAGACAACTGTGCTTGGTGTGCCATGTCTCACGCTCCGCACAACAACCGAGCGACCTGTCACGGTATCGCTTGGTACGAATATCCTCATTCAACCGAACGGAAAGGAAATCCGCGAAGCGATGAACGCACTACTTACCCAACCGCGCAAGAAGGGAACTGTGCCGCCACTTTGGGACGGTAAAGCAGCGGAGAGGATTTGTGAGATAATTACAACGACCGTGCTTGCATAAAGTCGCTTTTTGGTGAATCCCGTTGGCAGTTAATTTTGCGCCCCAAGTACGATATATAACAATCAGTTCACCATGCCAACCTATGAATACCAATGCACCACGTGCGGTGCGACGTTCGACTATTTTCAGAAGATGTCCGACGATGCCTTGACACAATGTCCGGCGGAGCTGTGCAAACAAGAGCAACAAGGCGCAGGAACTGTTGTCCGTAAAATCGGCGCGGGCGCAGGGTTGATTTTTAACGGAAGCGGCTTTTATATCACTGACTACAAATCCGGTTCTTCTTCGGGCGGAAGCGGCTCGTCAGGCGGTACGTCAAGCGGGGAATCATCCGCTGCTTCATCAGCCCCCGCACCATCAGCATCTTCCACAACCACAAACGACTGATACGGTGCTAACCCCGCATCCGGAACAAGAACAACTCGCGCAACGAAGCACAGAGTTACGCAAACACCTTCGTGCGATAACGCAAGAATGGTTCGCCCTTCAACACGGCGAAAAGCCCGTCTTGTTGCGAATGTATAATGATCTCTTTGGCGATGTGGAGCGCGAACTGCAACGTGCTACTCTTGATGCGGCAAACATCCAGCGTCGGGCGGAACTCTTTGCTATCCGCTTACAGCGCGGACAGTCGCTCGATGCAGACACCGTGAAACTTCTGCACGAGATAGTGGACAAGGAATTCACGGTTTATTCCAAACGCGAGCAACCCAGGCAGGAGTATAAAGCGGATGAACTCAATGCAGCAAACAGGCAACCTTCTGTACAGGTGGAGACGGATGCACACCGCGACGAAATAGGCAAACTCTACAAAAGCATTGTCAAGAAGTTACATCCCGACATTCACGGCGAAACTGACGAGTACATGGCATTCTGGCAAGCGATTCAAGTGGCATACCAACAGCGCGATGTTCAGCGGCTGCGCTCTATTCACGCGGTGCTTGGTATCGAAGAAGCAATTCTGACCCAAGCAACCGCTATATCAGAATCGCTCGACGATCTCCGCCGTTCTGTGTATCAACTTGAAATGCGTGTGGATTACGAGCGACGCAAACTTTCCCGCTTGAAAAACGACGAGCCGTTCACCCTGCGCGAGAATCTGAATAATCCGGCATGGTGCAAGCAACACCGCGATGGAATCGAACAGCAAATTCGCAAACAACGACGTTTGAAAGATGTGGCAAACGAGCAACTGAACCTGATGTTGGGTGCTACATGGGAAGAGGTGTACGAAAAGAATGCAAGTATCCGCGAGACATTCGATTTCAACGACAACTTCTTGGAGAACACGTACTTCTCCGGCAGAATGTAATGATTCTCTGCACGCACGGTTCACTCTGCGGAATACGCAAAAACCTCTCACCCGTCAAAGAAAAACTTATAGAGACGAAATTCTCGCAGAGAACATACTGTACAATTACGGTGTGGAATCTATATTGCATATAGCAAGAACAGACGGCAATTCCGCCGCACCGAACAAAATCCGCGTTTCAATTCATGATACAATTCAACGACATACCGTATTCACGTCCCGACTTCTCGGAATTCTCCGCACAATTCAACTCGTTACTCCGCGACTTCAACAATGCACCGTCTGCTGCGGTGCAGAACGACATCATGCAGCAAATCAACGACGTACGCACCGAACTTGATACTGCTATGAGCGTTGTCAGCGTGCGGAACTCGATTGATACGACCAACTCGTACTACGAGTCCGAGCAGGACTTCATGGATAACTTAGGACCGATCTATTCCGAGTTAGTCAACAACTATTACGTCGCGCTTGCCGCTTCGCCCTACCGTGCCGACCTTGAGCGCATCTGGGGTAAGCAACTTTTCCGAATTGCCGAGATGAGCGCGAAGTGCATATCACCTGAGGTCATCGAGGATTTACAAAAGGAAAACCACCTCGGCACGGAATACCAAAAGCTCCTTGCTTCGGCGAAAATTTTCTTCGACGGCGAAGAGCGCAACCTTGCCGGAATGTCGCCCTATATGCAAAGCACCGACCGCGACACACGCCGTGCTGCAAGCGAAGCAAAGTGGAACTTCTTCAGTGCACACCGCGAAGAACTCGACAGCATCTACGACAATCTTGTGAAGTTGCGTACTAGCATAGCGCATAAACTCGGCTTTGAAAACTTCGTCGGCTTGGGCTACAACCGCATGACGCGCTCGGACTACAATCCGCAAATGGCGGCTACCTACCGCTCGTATATCCTGAAGCACATTGTGCCGGTAACGCAGAAACTCCGCGCCCGTCAGAAAGAGCGTCTCGGCGTTGAAAAACTGACGATATACGACGAAGCATTGCACTTCAAATCAGGCAATCCCACACCCAAAGGCGGACCCGAATGGATTGTGGAGCAAGCGAAGAACATGTACAAGGAAATGTCACCCGAAACAAACGAGTTCTTCAACTTCCTCTGCGACTACGGGCTGATGGACTTGGTCAACCGTCCTACCAAAGCGGGCGGCGGATATTGCACAATGTTCCCCAAATACAAAGCACCGTTCATCTTCTCGAACTTCAACGGCACGGCGCACGATGTGGACGTTCTCACCCACGAGGCGGGGCACGCATTCCAATGCTACATGAGCCGCAACAACGGCGTAAGCGAATACTCTTTCCCGACGCTCGAAGCATGTGAAATCCACTCGATGAGCATGGAGTTCTTTGCATGGAAATGGATTAAGAGTTTCTTCAAAGAAGACGAGGACAAATACCAGTTCGAGCATCTGAGCGGCGCATTGCTCTTTCTACCCTATGGCGTAACCGTGGATGAGTTTCAGCACTACGTCTATGAAAATCCAAACGCAACGCCCGCACAGCGAAAAGCAACGTGGCGCGACATCGAAAAGAAATACCTGCCCCACCGCAACTATGACGGAATCCCGTTTTTGGAAGAGGGCGGCGTATGGCAGCAGCAATCGCACATCTATCAATCGCCGTTCTACTACATTGACTACACGCTCGCACAAATCTGCGCCCTGCAATTCTGGGTGCGCGCAAAGAACGACCGCGACGACGCATGGAAGGACTACCTTGAACTCTGCAAAGCGGGCGGCAAATACTCGTTCCTGGAACTTGTGCAACTTGCCAACCTGCGCTCGCCGTTCCAAGAGGAAAGTTTCGTCAGCATCATCGGCGACATCAACAACCGGTTGGATGGTGTTCCCGACGCACATTTCGCGTAACATCACTCTACACTTCTCAACGCCATGCACCTCTACGTGTGTGGCGTTTTTTTTTTGCTATCGCAAACGGCGCAAACCCGCCCGCTCCGCTATAATCCGCCCCTGCCGGAAAGCACCGTTACGCTTGTCCAACCACTGCGTCTCGCATCGCTAAAAATACCCTTGTTCATCTGGTGCAGACCCACACACATATCAACATCTCCAACAGATTATCCACATGGGCAAGGGCATTGCACCCTGCATCCTATCTTTGCAGCGCACACGGGGGGAATCCGGCGTGCAACCTCCAGAACTATGCAGCATCACTCATCATTCACCGCAACATTATGGCGAAGCAAAACTATTCGATAGTTATCATCGAAGACGACCCGCTTGTCGGCGCAACCATCCTCGAAATCCTCTCCGGTAAATACAACCGCGTTGAGCATTTCACCGACCCGTACAGGGCAATCGAAGAACTCGATTCCATCTCGCCCGACCTTATTCTTCTCGACATCTATCTTGGTCACGCAAACGGACTCGACATCTTGGAACGACTCCGCAGCGAAGGCATCACCATCCCCGTGATTGTAATGACTGCCTTCACCGATATTAAAATCGCCGTGCGGGCAATGAAGGCGGGCGCAGAAGAGTTCATCGTCAAGCCGATTGACTTAGACCAATTGGAAGTCGCCGTTGAACGCGCACTCCATAACTACGACCTCCGCCGTCAGGTGAAATTGCTGAAAGAGGAACTGCAAAGCGAAAAACCGAGCGAGATTATCGGCTCGAGCGATTCCATCTCGAAAGCGATGAACATTGCAAAAATCGTTGCCGGTGCAAGCGATACCACCGCACTTATCCTTGGCGAATCGGGAACAGGGAAGGAACTCATGGCGCGGTATATCCACATGAATTCCGGCAGGGCGAAAGGACCGTTCATCACGGTGAACTGCGGCGCAATACCGAAAGACCTTGCAGAGAACGAACTCTTCGGATATGAACGCGGCGCATTCACCGGCGCAACAGAAAAAGTGAAGCAGGGAAGGTTCGAGCAAGCCAACCGTGGCACTATCCTCCTTGATGAAGTCGGTGAGTTAAGTATGGATATGCAGGTGAAACTATTGCGAGTATTGCAAGAGCGGAAATTCTACCGCTTGGGCGGAACAAAGGAAGTTGCCATTGACGTGCGTATTATCGCCGCCACCAACCGCGACCTCGAAAAACTCTGCGAGGAAGGAAGATTCCGCGAAGACCTCTACTACCGCCTGAACGTGGCTACAATCTACCTGCCGCCGCTCCGCGAACGTGGCACTGACATTCTGCTCCTTGCCACATCGTTCATCAAAGAGTTCAACACCAAGTTCCGCAAGAATATCGAAGGATTCGCACCCGACGCGGCGGACGTGATGCAGAATTATGTGTGGAAAGGAAACATACGCGAACTGCGGAATGTGGTCGAGCGTGCCGTGCTGCTTGAGCAAGGCAACGTCATCACCCGCGAACAACTCTCGTTCCTCCGCATGGATGCACAGCCCTCGCAGCATACCTTTACCACGAAACCAAGCATCACGCTATCGCCCAACGACCTTGAACCCGGCACCCATCAGCTTGCCATATCGAAACAGGGTGCGCCGCTTGCCACTGTTGTCCGCGAACTTGTGGCGCAAACGCTTGCCATTGCCGGCGGCGGCGGCGATAACGCAGCAAAGATGCTTGGCATCACTCCTGCAAAACTGAAATCGGTGATGGAGGAATTCGGTATGGAAGCACCCAAGAACGGCGTGGCGGCAAGCAACGGAAAATCAAAAGAAACGCCCGCTAAAAAAACTGCGAAGAAAAAGTAAGCAACGGCAACCGTCATCATCTGACGCGGATTGAGTAATTTACACGTGTACAAACCATTGCCACGTACTTGCAGTTGCACTATGATAAAAGCACTCATCGCCGACGACCATCCCATCATGCGCGAGGGACTGAAAATGTTCCTGATATGCAGCATGGACATTAGTATTGACGAAGTGGAAGACGGGCTTCAAGCCATTGAATACGTCAAGACCCACGACGACCTCGACATCCTTATCCTTGATATTTCCATGCCCGGCTTGGACGGCATTGATACGCTGAAACTTGTGAAAGACATCAAGCCCGAACTGCCCGTGCTGATGCTGAGCGCATACTCCGAAGACCAATACGCGCTGCGTGTTATCCGCAACGGCGCAAGCGGCTATGTTATGAAAACATCCGCAACCGAAGAACTCGTGAACGCTGTGGAGCGCATTATCGGCGGCGGTAAATACGTCAGTCCGGGAATCGCCGACCGCTTGGTGGATGCTTTTGCACATGATGATTCCGCACCCACGCACCACGACCTGAGCGACCGTGAACTTGAAGTGATGAAACTGCTTGCCGCCGGAAAAACCGTGACGCAAATCGCCGAAGAGCGCGGGCTAAGCGTGAAAACCGTCAGCACCTACCGCACCCGCCTTATGGAGAAAATGAGTTTCGAGACAAATGCCAACATCACCGAGTACGTCGTCAAAAACGGCTTACTGGAAATCGGGTGAGGGGATTAAAGAGATTGGCTGATTGCCTTGGATAACTTGAATGTTTTACTGTGTAGGTTACACACGTTACTTGAAACTGCCTAATCCACATGTCCACATAAATCAGATAATCACATAAATTGAATGATAGTGTCATTGTTGGGTTTGATTTGTATGCTTGGCATTTCATCATGCAATTATGCATCGGGAGGTTATCCGTATGCAGAGAGGTATGAATTGAATGTATCGGAGTCAGTTCTGATTGAAGCAGTTCAACAATTCAAACTAAAGAATCCGCAGCTTAATGTTCCTGATAGTACACGATTGAAGGATGGTCGAAATAGTGCAGAAGATCATTGGTATCATGTGTATTTCTACTATCCAGACGAAAATCAAATACTTTACACGTGGTTGCGTAGTGGTGATAACGGACACACAACATTTGCCTTTGTAAGCATAAATGATGGACTTGAAATAGGAAACTGGAAGGAAATCAATAAAGATTATCCAGATAGAAGTAATGCAATGCACAAGCAAGTGTTTGAACGTCGAATACTGGATAAGATAAAAACGATACTCAAAAACAAAAGGACTGATTAGAATGCTATCGTTTGTGGAGTTGGTAACGCGCCACGTGGAGCGAGGCGGGCGGGCGCACGGCAACCGACTACAAACCCTTTGGTGATGTTGTGTGGAATCTGAACGGCACGCAAACGCGGACGTTTATCGGCAAGGAGAGCGACCGCGAGAGCAACCTCGGCGACTTCGGCGCACGGAAATACGATGCGCGGATTGGACGCTTTACGAGTGTGGACGCGCTGTGGGAGATGTTCCCCTCGCATAGTCCGTATCATTATTGCTACAACTCACCGCTGAACTACAAAGACCCCACCGGCTTGGCAGCGGAGATAATTAATAATCAGGCAACTGGTGCAGCAGCAGATGAATCTCTCGCTGAAGAACGAAGTCAGTGTTCTGGCTGTAAAAATGGAGAAAGTTGTGGTATGCATCCACTACCGGAGAAAAAATCCGGCGGCGGAGGTGGTGGCGGCTTTATTGGCAGTTCCGGCAACCAATACTCTGTAGGTTCAATATCAATCATGCGCGGCGGCTCACTTGGTGGCGAATCAGGAAGTGGTAACTTTGGCGGTAATATACTGGGCAACCCTGGTAGCGGTGGAGGAGGTGGCGGATTACCCGGCTCTCAGCAGCCAGCGAATACGGGTCAGAACCAGCAAACAGGAACGCCAACCGCACCTCAGACATTGGAGCAGAATCAA
>JAEUSO010000010.1 GCA_016788605.1 Candidatus Kapaibacterium sp.
CACTCGACAACAGTGCCAAAATCCTCTTCTCGCTTGGCTCGCTCCGCCAAAACTTCATCAAAGCAAACAATGTGAACGGCTATGATGTGGAGGACATTCCCATCGGTGCGTGGGGGATGGCAATCTTGGGCTATACCATTCCGCTCGGCTTTGGCAGGGGCGGCGGCGAACGGCTCTATTACGTGGGCGGGCAGGCAGAGCAATCCCACATTTTCGCAAACAACTCGATATATCTTTTCGGTCATGTGCAGGCGGCATCGGGCTTCACCGCCACCGAGGCGCGCTACACCTACGTCGAGAGCAGGGGCATCGGACATTGGCGGGTATCACCATACAGCGTGCTGGCTGCACGGTTTGTGCAACAAACTTCGTGGAACTGGAGCGCATTCCGCCAACTTGTGTTGGATAACGAAGCGGGGCTGCGCGGCTACCCTGCCAACGCCCTTGCCGGTGACAACCGTTTCATCGCCAATCTCGAATACCGGCTCTTTCCCGACGTGCAGTTTTGGATATTCCGTCTAGGTGCGGCGGCATTTTGGGATATCGGAACCGTATGGCGGCAAGGCGAACAACTCGGCAACCTGCGGATGCACAATGCGGCGGGACTCGGCATCCGTTTCCTCAACACAAAAGTCAGCGGCGGTTCGGCAATCCTCCGTGTGGATGCCGCCTACAACTTCGACACGCGCAGCATTGGTCTTGTGTTCTCGAGCGACCAACTCTTCAACGCATTCGGCAGGCATGCATTCCGCCAACCAGCAATCCTCGGCTCAGGCATAGACGGCGAGTAACGACTTTACTCATGCTCATTACTGTGGGGTCTGATTCACTATACTCTGGCTTGCTGCCATGAATAGAGATAACGCGGTGTAGCTATCATGTAGTATTGTATAGGTGGTAGAGCATATAACATACGATTACTTTGCAAACTTCATAACCGAGTACTATGTCAACTCAGAATACTGTATCCAACATATACTATACACTTGATAAAGATGCCGTTGCAGAGTCCCTTGCTACCTCAATAACTATGGGGTTAAGCATGGACGAAGCATGTAAGCGAAAAGTAGAATATGGACCAAACACCATTAAGCGGCATCAAGTAACAAGTGGATGGGTAATATTTCTGTTACAGTTTCACCAACCACTGGTGTATATACTCTTGGCAGCAAGTATAGTAACATCGATTCTTGAAGAGTATGTTGATGCAAGTGTAATCTTTGGTGTTGTTATAGTCAACGCACTCATTGGGGCAGTACAAGAGATGAAGGCAAGTACTGCAATTGAAGCATTAGCAAAATCCGTTACTGGTGAAGCTA
The DNA here is from genome assembly GCA_016788605.1 of Candidatus Kapaibacterium sp. Lineage (GTDB taxonomy): Bacteria > Bacteroidota > Ignavibacteria > Kapaibacteriales > NICIL-2 > JAEUSO01. The sequence continues at coordinate 1,320 of JAEUSO010000010.1, forward strand.
CTGTGCTTCGCGACGGCGACCGACTACGAATTGCAGTAGAAGAACTTACCATCGGTGATTGTGTATTGCTACAATCCGGTGATCGTGTACCGGCTGATTTGCGTATTGTCGAGTCACGAGAACTGCATATTGATGAGTCAGCTTTGACGGGAGAATCCGTTCCAAGTTATAAATCAGCTGCAGCGTTACATGGCGATATTGTATTGTCAGACCGTAATAACATGGCATACTCATCAACACTTGTAACATTCGGTATAGGCAAGGGTGTTGTTGTTGCAATAGGTCAAAACACAGAAATTGGGCGAATCTCCATAATGACTTCTTCGGCAGAGTCGCTTGATACTCCGCTAACCAAAGACATTGCTCAATTCAGTAGATTGTTGTTGTATGGCATCTTAGGAATGGCACTTATCACGTTTTTAACCGGACTACTCCGGGGCGAAACTATAGGTGCAATGTTTATTGCGGCAGTAGCTTTGGCAGTGGGAGCAATACCGGAGGGACTGCCAGCAGCAGTCACTATCACCCTTGCAATTGGCGTGGCACGCATGGCAAATCGTAATGCTATAATTCGTAAGCTCCCCGCAGTAGAAACATTGGGAAGTGTAACGGCAATATGTACTGATAAAACAGGGACACTCACACAAAATCAAATGACAGTTTGTTCAATTGCCACTGTTTCAGGCATGTACTCAGTAACAGGTATTGGATACACCCCCATTGGAACGATACGGAACGAACATCACAACCTAACCCCTGAACAATTACCAGACGATGTTTTTACACTATTACGCACAGGCGTGCTGTGTAATACTGCGCATTTGCGCCATAGCAAAGAAGGTTGGCAAATTGATGGCGACCCTACAGAAGGCGCACTGTTGGTTGCTGCCCATAAAGCCGCACTTTATCAGGATACACTTCAGCGTGACTATCCCGAACTTGATACAGTACCTTTTGAATCCGAGTTTCAATACATGGCTACCCTGCATACCGATACTACATCCGGCAAATCATTGATTTGCATGAAGGGCTCGGTTGAAGCAATAATGGCACGGTGTACCGAGGGCATTTATGTAGGAATGGATTGTGGTACTATTATTACTCAACCATTGAATAATGCACAGTGGCTTGAACAAGCCAATCAAATGGCATCCGACGGGCTTCGTGTGCTTGCATTTGCAGTACAAGTAGCGGACAGGAGTGATACATTGCATCGTTCGGATGTACAATCGGGAATGGTCTTTATAGGTGTACAAGGAATGATCGACCCTCCGCGCCTTGAAGTAACAGCGGCGGTGGCAGCAAGTAAAAATGCAGGAGTTCGAGTCATCATGATAACGGGCGATCATGGATTGACTGCATTAGCAGTAGCAAAACAAGTTGGTATTGTAGATGATTTTGCTACTACCGACGATGTAGTGTCAGGTAGTATGATTAATTCCACCAGTAATAATGAATTGCTATCAGTTGTAGAAAAGAAGTCCGTCTTTGCACGTGTTGCTCCAGAAGACAAACTGCGCCTTGTACAGGCACTACAATCCATTGGTCATGTGGTAGCAATGACTGGTGATGGTGTAAATGACACTCCTGCACTCCGTCAGGCAAATATCGGTGTAGCGATGGGGATTACGGGAACCGATGCTGCTAAAGAAACTGCCGACATGACATTGACGGATGATAACTTTGCCACAATAGCGGCAGCTATAGAAGAAGGAAGAGGCGTGTACGACAATTTAGTGAAATTCATCGCATGGACACTGCCTACTAATTTTGGTGAAGGGTTTGTGATTTTACTGGCTATTATATCTGGTGTCGCTCTGCCAATACTTCCTGTACAAATTTTATGGATCAACATGACAACTGCAGTTCTTTTAGGACTTATGCTTGCATTCGAGCCAATTGAACCCGGTGTAATGATGCGCCCTCCGCGTACCTCTAACAATAATATGATGTCGCCGAAACTAGTTGTACGTATTGCTATCGTTGCCGGAATGTTATGCACAGCAGCATTTGCACTATTTGAATATGCACTCAGCAACGGACGTACTATCGCTGAGGCACGAACACTATCGGTAAATGTATTTATATGTGGCGAGCTATTCTATTTATTTAACTGTCGTTCATTACACCGCTCACTATTTTCTATTGGGCTATGGACTAATATATGGGTATGGATTGGTGTTATAACGATGATCGTCTTACAGTTGGCATTTACGTATCTACCACTTATGAATACTGCTTTTCACAGCTCTCCTCTAACAATGAGCGATTGGATTTGGATACTTTGTTGCGGACTACTGATTTTTATGAGTATTGAATTACATAAATGGTGGATCAACAAGAATATACACCAACATTCATCTTAAGAATAACCGACATTTTGAAATCCGGTAGTTCATTATGTAGAGTTTCGTAATTCATTTACCTCACGGTTTCCTGTTGCATTGTGTTAAGCGATTTGAGTTGCTGCTCGGCAAGGGAATAGAGTGAAAACGTAAAGGTGGCGATGAACGTAGCACTAATGATAAAGCTTAGCGTAGCCGTTCCTATGCGTTGCTGTTGCTGCATACCGGTGTACGATGCTATTGCCGTTGCCACCGCCCAATACTGCCACATCATGAAAATATCAATCTTGCTAAGGATGCTGAACAGAAGCAGGTTCTGCGAGGACGGCACGAGCACACCAAGTGAGAATGTGGTTGTGATTGACCCCGTGATGCTTTGCACGAGCGCAGTGGCAATCATCCCGAGTGCGACAATCGAGAGCGAGTACGCGCATATAGCAAGTACCGTTGTGAATCCAAGCGGCGTGCGCGCAAATATGCGGTGGATAAGAAAGAAGAGAATACTGACGGCGAAGAGCGGTATCAGCGCGTTTTGGAATAGCCCCGTAGCGATTGTCCCAGTAAAGGAAAACTCCGTTGCCATTGCGGGCAGTTTGGCATCCGGTGCGTGGGGTACGGACATCATCAGGTCGTAACTCTGCTTGCGAAGCGAGGCGTTTGTGAACGAGACATACGCATTGGCAACAAAGGCGGCGGTGTAGATCATCAGTGCCATTGCCACAACGCGGATAACATTCGCTCCGCGCAGCGCGTCAAGCCCGGCGGGCGTTCGGACGATTTGCATAAAGCCGCTCATCCATGTGTTTGCTTCCGGTGTTTGTTCAGTTCCGTTTGTTGTTGTCATTGTGAGATTGTGTCGGTTGGGTTATATCTCGTGCAGCGCAAGGGCGCGTCGTGCAAATGCCACGGCAACACGCAGTAGGGCGTAGTCGGTGTCGCCGCCAAGTTCCTCGCGGATGTCTTTCAGCAAAGCGCGCGGACGTTTGAGCAAGACAAGGCGCACGTTTTCATAGAGCCGCGCACTGACAAGGGCGTGCATGTCGAGTTCCAGTCCACGTTCGATTGCATCTTGCAGATGTTGCGCCACCGTTCCGGCACTCATGCTCCGCATCTGTGCTATCTTTTGCAGCGAATATCCTTTGCGGGCATATTCAACCGATGTGCGGACGGTTGCACTGATGCCGTCGCCGTCTTGGTCATCGTCGGTGTTGCTTCGCTCGCTGTTGATTGCATAGAGGAACTCCGCCGCCCAGCGCGTCATGAAGAGTTCACCCACACCGCGCACATCGGCAAAGTCGGCGAGTGTTCTTGGCGGTCGTGCGGCGATTGCAAAGAGCTGTTCGTCGGTGGCGATTGCATACACGGCTGTTCCGTTGCGTGCGGCAAGTTCGTCGCGCACACGCTTGAGTTTCGAGACAAGCAGCGATACATCGCGCGACCCCGACGAGGGAATGTCAATCGTCATGGCGGAGGGCTTTGCCGGACCGAGTTTCTTCGTGCCGAGCGGTGCAAGCATCACGGTGGGATGCAGGTTCGCCGAGAGCATCAGGAAGCGTTGTTGAATCGCCTCGTCAATCCGCTCAATCAACTCCTTGCGCGAGAACGTCTTCAGTGTGCCGAACTTCGTACTGCGCTCCAAGCCGAAGAGTTTCACCTTTGCCGACACAGTTCCGCGCAGCACTTCGGCAACCGCAGTCCTGCCGAACTTTCCGTCTAATTCCGAGACAACTTCAAGGATATTCCGCAGCACAAACTCACCTTCTTCATCCAAGCGAATTTTCCGCACCTCGGGCGCAACACACGAAGAGCATTTACCGCAACGCGAACCGATGTCTTCTTCCTGAAAATACTGCAAGATGAAGTTGCGTTTACACTCATGCGTTTCGGCGTACCGCTGCACCACGTCGAGTTTCTTGATTGCCCTCTCGCGCCGCTCGGCAAGGGAATGAAAATCAACCGGCATCAGTCCGGGCGGTGTGCGCTCGGCAACAACCGTCAGTCCGCCTGAACTGCTTGGAGCGTTGTAGCGCAGCAGCCGCGCATACTCGAACGAGCGCATGGCAATCACGAATTGCTCGTAAGGAATATGATGCTTACGGAGTATTGCCTCGATGTCAATGCTCACGTTGCTTCCGATTGCCTCCGACCCCACGCTGCGGAGTATTGCCTCAAGCACCGCTTTACGTTCTCGCGTGGTATTGTTGAAGTATTCAATCAGCCGTTCGCGCTGGGCGGTGATTTCAAGTTGGGCGGTGGATTGCTGCGAGCCGCGCCGCAGAATACCGTTGCGTTCAAGCAGGTTCACCACGCTTGATACTTGCATCGAGGCAAGATTCATGGCGTTGGCAATGGCAGTGTCGTCCATCAACAGCGGTGCAATCGGCTTCTGTCCGCGTGCTGTGTTCAGGCGGTCGTAGATGAAGGTGTACACAGCGTGGACGGTTGCTTCTTCGGGATAGGTGGACGAGATAAAGAAGTCCTGCAACTTGCGGTCGGACGGCTGATAGAGCATAATGCAGCGGCTTGGTTCGCCGTCGCGTCCTGCGCGTCCCGCCTCTTGGTAATACGCCTCTAATGTTTGCGTCAGGTCAAAGTGAATCACGTTCCGCACATCGCGCTTATCCACGCCCATGCCGAATGCCGACGTGGCGGTAAGCACACGCGAATCCCCGTTGATGAATTTCTCTTGCACCGATGTCCGCAATTGCTCGTTCATGCCCGCGTGATACGCATCGCACCGGATACCCAAGCGCATCAGTGTTTGCGCCGTTTCCTCGACCCTCTTGCGCGAGCCGCAGTAGATGATGGTGGAGCCGTCGGGCGTTGAGCGGATAATTTCCGCGCTGCGTTCGGCTTTCTTCGGTTCGCGCTCGGTGATGTAGCTCAGATTGGGTCGGTCGAATCCGCGAATGAATTTCTTGGGCGATGGCATGGCAAGTGCGCGGACGATATCGCCTTGCACATCCGGCGTTGCCGTGGCGGTCAGGGCAATCACCGCAGTCCGTTTCATAGATGCAACCGCTTTGGGGATATTCAAATACGACGGGCGGAAATCATGCCCCCATTCGCTGATGCAATGCGCCTCGTCAACAGCAAGAAACGAGATATTCACCGATGCAAGCTGCTCGATGAACTGTTTACTTTCCAAGCGTTCGGGCGCAACGTACAGGAGTTTGTACGCGCCTTGCTTCGCCAACGCCATGCGGCGTTGAATATCGCCGAAGTGCAGCGAGGAATTAATGAACGTGGCGGGGATATTATTCCGTTCGAGCGCGTCCACTTGGTCTTTCATCAAGGCGATGAGCGGCGATACCACAAGAGCCGTTCCTTCTTTCATCAGTGCGGGCACTTGGTAGCAGAGCGATTTCCCGCCGCCCGTTGGCATCACCACAAGCGTATCGTCGCCGGCAAGCACAGCATCAATAATTTCGCGCTGCCCGTTGCGGAAGCCGGCAAAGCCAAAATAGCGGTTCAGTATGTCGTCGGGTGAGTGGTGCATAAAGCAAGTATAACACGCGCACCGCATCGGTTGTGAAGGAATCTTTGCGGATTCCTGCGCTCCCCGTCTGCTGCAATTAAACCTATTGCCTGCGGATGCTGTCTTTGCCCGACCTGCGGAATTGTTTTCGATTATCCGCCGTTAGGCATCTATGCCGTATCCATCATCATCAACCTCAACCGCGTATGCCAATCCGTACACTTTGTTTTTCCGTAGCCCTGCTCTTTGCACCTGTGTTGCTTTTCAGCCAACTCTATTTTCCACCGGTTGTGGGAAATACGTGGGAAACCGCAACGCCCGCATCATTGGGATGGAATACTGCACGCATTCAGCCGCTCTATGATTTTTTACAAGGCGAGAATACCAAAGCATTCATTGTGCTGAAAGACGGCAAAATCGTTCTTGAACAATACTTCGGCACATTCACCGCCGACAGCTTATGGTATTGGGCATCGGCTGGGAAAACGGTGACCGCTTTCCTAACGGGAAAGGCACAGGAAGAAGGCAAACTGAATATTAGCGACCGGACATCGAAATATCTTGGCAGCGGGTGGACATCGCTCGCACCGGAGAAAGAGAACCTGATTACCATCCGGCATCAACTGACAATGACAACGGGACTCAACGATAAAGGTGGTAATCCCGACTGCACCAATGATTCGTGTCTGAAATATCTTGCCGATGCCGGAACACGATGGGCATATCATAACGCGCCCTACACACTGCTCGAAAAAGTTGTTAGCACTGCAACCGGCTTGACCTACAACCAATACACACGGCAGAAACTCCTGACACCGACGGGAATGAACGGCACATGGCTGCCGGTCGAGGATAACAACGTGTTCTTTAGCCGACCGCGTTCCATGGCTCGCTTCGGGTTGCTGATGCTGAACAACGGCGTATGGGATAAAACCACGGTGCTTGCCGACACGCAGTATATCCGCGCTATGACAACGACCTCGCAAGACCTCAACAAATCCTACGGATACCTTTGGTGGCTTGGGGGTCAAGAATCCCACATGTTGCCCACATTACAAATGGTTTTTCCCGGCTCGTATGCACCGAACGCACCGGCGGATATGGTATCGGCATTGGGGAAGAACGGGCAAATCCTCAGTATCTCGAAAAGCACGGGGCTTGTTATTATCCGCATGGGCGACCGCCCCAACTCGCCGTCGTCTGAAATCGCCACATTGCTTTGCGACCAAATCTGGCAACGCTTGAATGAGATAACAGGAACAGCGAGTTCAGTGGACGGCGGGACGCAGCAACAACCGCTTGTCTATCCCAATCCTGCAACAACAACTCTTCTCTTCAGCGGCGAAATGCAGAATGCAACCATATACGATGTAACAGGTAATGCTGTATGGAGCGGAATGATTGGCGGCGGTGTGGCGATTGACTGCTCGTCGTGGGCAAGCGGTATGTATGCGGTGCGGAGTAATGCCCGTATAACAACCACAATACAGATTCTCCGATGATATATCTTCTCACACTGACGGCATTCCTGTTGATTCCGGTATTGGCTCAAGCATCATTCACACCGGAGGTGAAAGCGAAACTGCAACAGGCGCTTAACACTGTTCGCCAGACACAGAGCATACGCGGAGTATCGGTTGCAATGCAATCGGCGGACGAGATGCTGATGCTGACGGCTGGCGAATCGCACGACGGTGTTGCAATGAGTTCCGATATGCTATTGGGCATTGGTAGCAACACAAAAACACTAACGTCGCTGGTTCTTTTGCGATTGCAGATGAAGGGCGTTCTGAATGTGAGTCAATCCATCGGGGCGTGGATTCAGCCGTCGTCACGCATTGACACATCCATTACCATCCGGCAACTCTTAAATCATACAAGCGGGTTGGGCGACTATGCATCAACCGCTGAGTACCGTCAAGCAGTATTGGAGAATGCCAACCGCGTATGGAAACCGGACGAGTTGTTGCAATTCATTCCCGCACCTGCGGCAGTAAAAGGAACAGTATGGAATTACTGCAATACGAATTACCTGCTTGCCGGACTGATTGCAACACGCGCAACAGGCAAGACGCTTGCACAACTCTACCGCGACGAACTTTTCGCACCATTGAATCTTGCAAACTCATTCCTCCCGCCCGAAGAGGCGTTGCGTGGCACGGTTGCCCACCGGTGGTTAGGCACGAACGACCTTGTGAATACACCCATTACATCGGCGTGGAGCGGTGCATGGGCTGCAGGTGCGGTCTTTTCGACGGCAGCAGATATGGCGCAACTCTACACGTCGCTCTTCAGCGGAAGGATACTCGACTCTGTAACGCTTTCAACCATGCTGACCCCTGCTTTTCAAAGCGGCTACGGTCTGGGCATCAAACGCAACATTGTGAACGGAACGGAAACCATCGGTCACACCGGCGAGATTCGCGGATATACATCAACACTGGTGCGTGTGCCGCGTCACCGTGTTTCGATCGCCATTCTTACCAACAATCAGCCCGGCTCGTACAACGAGGTTTTGCAGGAGCTGCTCGCTGTCCTGAACGATGCAACAACATCAGCAACGGATGATGCGGAAGATTATACGCTGCGTGTGTTTCCCAACCCTGTAACATCCACTATACGAATCGCAGGTGCAACGGGTGATATACAGATTGTCTCGCTTACAGGTGCGCCCGTATGGAGCGGCGCGGCTGAACAAGCGGAAGCGATTGATTGCTCGGCGTGGGCAAGCGGTGTGTATGTAGTACGAAGTCGTGCAGGAACAACAACTGCAATCATCATGAACTAAGAGTATTGATTGTTATTGTTGGAATGTAGCAGAGCCAATCGTCCCATAGAACATACGAATTCGTAACACATCTGCTTTTCCCTCTCCGTTTCGCGCTGTTGTATATTCGCGCCCGTTCATACTACCAATAGCAATAACGCAGTCATGGCTGATACTAACATGCCGCACGTATCCGAGCAAGGGCGCGGCGACAAAGAACTGACAACCCTGCGCCTGAACCTGCGCGAGCAATTCGCCGAGTTCCTGAAAAAGAAAATGTACCGCAATACGCAGGAGCGGTATAAGGTGCTCGACCGCATTGCCGCACTCGATAAACATTTCAATGCCGATGAACTCTATATCCATATGTCGCTCTTGGGCGACAGGATTTCACGCGCCACGATTTACTCAACGCTGGATCTGCTTACCGCTTGCGGTATTTTGGTAAAGCATACGTTCCAAGGCGACAGCGCCCACTACGAATTGACAAGCCGCAAACCGCATCACGACCACCTTATCTGCACCGAGTGCAAGCGTATTGTGGAGTTTAATCTTGATTCCATGCGCGAGATTCAAACTGCCGTTGCCTCTACCTACGGATTAAATGCACTCTCGCACTCACTTCAGATTTTTGGTGTGTGCGACGACCCTATGCATTGTGAACATAAGCAACATTCACCAGCCGTTTAAGCGATTCTTTTTATACTTGCGGCACTCAAACCGATTTCCCATCATCACAACCAAGCGGAATGGCAGTTAAAAACCTCGTTATCGTCGAATCGCCCGCAAAGGCGAAGACCATCGAAAAATATCTCGGCAGTGAGTTCATTGTTCGCTCGTGCCAAGGGCATATCCGCGACCTGATTAAGGGCGATGTCGCCATTGATATTGCGGGCGGTTTTATTCCCCATTATGAAGTGACTCCCGATAAAACCGACATCGTTGCCGGACTGAAAAAACTTGCCGCATCTGCTGAAACCGTCTGGCTTGCAAGCGACGAAGACCGCGAGGGGGAAGCCATATCGTGGCACTTGTTCGAGGCACTCGGGCTGCGCGCTGCAACCACCAAGCGCATCGTCTTCAACGAGATTACCAAAACAGCGATTTTGAAGGCAATACAGAACCCGCGTTCGATTGACCAGCACCTTGTGAATGCCCAGCAGGCACGCCGTGTGTTAGACCGTCTTGTGGGCTTTGAACTCTCGCCCGTTCTTTGGCGCAAAATTAAACCGTCGCTTTCGGCGGGGCGCGTGCAGTCGGTTGCTGTGCGGCTGATTGTGGAACGTGAAAAGGAAATCCGCGCCTTCGAGTCGCAATCATCCTACAAAGTCACCGCCGATTTCGACGCTGGCAATGCGAAAACCCTTCAAGCCGAATTGCCCAAGCGTCTTGATGATGAAGCTAACGCCCGCGCATTCCTCAACCGCAATCTGAACGCGGTCTATACCATTGCAAGCATTGAAACAAAACCGGCAAAGAAATCACCGTCGCCGCCATTTACCACATCAACGTTGCAACAGGAGGCATCGCGCAAACTCGGCTATTCCATTTCGCAAACAATGAGCATAGCGCAGAAACTCTACGAGGCAGGACACATCACCTACATGCGTACCGATTCGGTGAACCTGAGTCAGGAGGCTATTAGTGCGGCGGCAGAGGCGGTTGATGCTATCTATGGCAGTGAGTACGCGCAATCGCGTCAGTATAATACCAAGTCGTTTAATGCACAGGAAGCGCACGAGGCAATCCGCCCGACCGATTTCCGCAACCAGACGGTGGACGGCGACGCACAGGCAAAACGCTTGTATGATTTGATTTGGAAACGTGCCCTTGCTTCGCAAATGGCAGACGCGCAACTTGAAAAAACAACTGCTGTCATCCGCATCTCCACAACACCCGAAGAGCTGATTGCCACCGGCGAAGTACTGAAGTTCGAGGGATTCCTCAAAGCATATATGGAGTCGAAGGACGACGACAGCGAAAGCGAAGACGCAAAGATGCTCCCGCCGCTTTCGGTAGGTCAAGTGCTGCCATTGCACCATATGCTTGCAACACAAAAATTCAGCCGCCCCGCAGCCCGCTACACCGAGGCAACACTCGTAAAACGCTTGGAAGAACTCGGCATCGGTCGCCCCTCCACCTACGCGCCCACCATCTCGACAATCCAAAAGCGCGGCTACGTGGTCAAGGAAGACCGCGACGGCAAACAACGCGAATTCACCGTGCTGACGCTTGCAAAAAATGTGATTGCCGCCGAAAAGAAAACGGAGAATTACGGCAGCGAAAAATCGAAACTCTTTCCCACCGACATCGGCACGATTGTCACCGACTACCTAAGCAAGAATTTCGAGAACATCATGGACTATTCCTTCACGGCGAACGTGGAGGAAAAGTTCGATAAAATCGCCCAAGGGGCAACCGACTGGAAAGCAATGCTCGGCGAATTTTACGAGCCGTTCCACAGTACTGTGGCGCAGGCGATGGAAACAACCGAACGTCCTTCGAACGACCGGCTTATCGGTGCCGACCCCGCAAGCGGACGCAATGTGTATGCCCGCATGGGACGTTTCGGCGCGTTTGTGCAGATTGGCGAAACCGCCGACACCGACCGCACCTTTGCAAACCTGCGTTCGGGTCTTTCGATGGAGACCGTAACCATTGAGGAGGCATTGGAATGTTTCAAGATGCCGCGCACACTTGGCGAACACGACGGCAACCCCGTGAAGATTGGTATCGGTCGCTTTGGTCCCTACGCGCAGAACGGAAAACTCTTCGCCTCGCTGACGAAAGAAGACGACCCCTACGCGATTACCTTCGAGCGTGCGGTGGAACTCATCGAGAAAAAGAAGATTACCGAGAAAGAGCGCAATATCAAAATCTATGACGAGAACCCGGAAGTGAAAATCCTGAAAGGTCGTTGGGGTCCGTTCATTGCCTTTGGTAAGATCAATGCCCGTATCCCGAAAGATGTTACCGAACCGGCATCGCTTTCCTACGACGACACGGTGAAAATCATCCTGCAGCAGCATCCCGGCGCGTTTGATAAACCCGTCAAGAAAGCGGCGGCGAAGAAAGCCCCCGCCGAGAAGAAAGCACCCGCCAAGAAAGCGGCAAAAAAGGCGGCGAAGAAATCAACGTAGGCGGAGCGGATTCAACAATTGAACGCATAAAAAAAGGTCTTGATGATGAGTCAAGACCTTTTCGTTTTGTAGTAACGGGAGGTTCGGTTATTCACCCTTGATAAAGCTGGTAGTTTGCGAATGTGTTGTGTTGCTGAATCGGAGTATGTACACACCCGGGGCAAAGGCATCGAGCGGGATACCCAACCGCTCTTCGCCTTCACAGCGTTGGCGGAGCAACCGCTCGCCGTGGAGTGAGTAGAGTTCGCAGAAGGCATTGCTCCGGTACACGGCGGGAACATTCACCACAACACGCGACGTGGCGGGATTGGGCGAAACGGTGAGCGATGTTCCGGTATCATTATTTGATTGTTCGTGGACAGACGTTGTGTTGGTAGTTTTAACACATATCATGAACGATGTCTTGCGGCTTGATCCTGCGGCGATAATATCACCGTTATTCAACTCTGCAGCCACACGCATATAATCGCTCTTTTCTTTGCCAACATGATACCGCCATATCACATTGCCTATGGAATCAAAGCGTAGGACCGCCGCCTGATCTAAGAGCCCGTCATTCGAAACTGGGGTTTCGCCACCGCACCACATACCATAAAGAACAAAGCCGCCGTCGTGTGTGGGTATTCCGCCCCAAAAATCATAGTTATCTTCACCCAAGGGGGCAATCTTCCAGAGGGTTCTGCCGTCGGTTGTCCGTTTCTCAATGTATGTACGCCATTCACCAGCATCTTTGTTTGCATAGCACTGTAAAAAGTGCTGTTCATTGAGGGCAAAGGGAGGGTTACCATACCAGTTATACGGTACGTCCATCTTCATTCGAACTCTGCTCAATGTATCATAGACGATGTTCGCACTTGATAAAGGAATGAATTGTGTTTGATCACTTTGACCAAACCAATATACTGATGCTACGAATGTATTCACGCCGCAGATACTCGATTTTCCCATGGAGTACGTCATCGTATCTCGGTTCAATGACTCATCAAACTTCGTGATTGAGGCAATGCCAAGTGTGTCGTCGTAACGGACTAAACGCCTCTTAGGATATACTGTTGTAAGAGTATCAGTAACGTGAATAATCCTTCCGTTGGCAAGCATCTTCGGTTCACCAAAGATTAGCACTGGCAAAGTGTTGAGAATAATTTGGTGTCTCTCGGTGAGGAGTACCCCATCCCGCGAAAATGTGGCGATGTACGGGTATTTTCTCATTCGATTATTATATTTCTGCACACTGCCCACAAGCATAAACGAGCCGTCAGGATTGGGGAGTATCTGGTTGACGTAGGGTAACACTGTTGAATCGTAGAGAACACCGCCGGATACGTTGTTATACTTCCAAGCGTAGTCCCCGTTCGGCAGTACTTTAGATATATGAATACCAAGTTCATTCGACTCTATCATGCCAAGAATACACGATGAGTCACTAAGCGGGGCAAGAACACGCGGTGTAGGTTGCTCGGTCGTACCGGTAAGCGAGCTGTCAAGAATGTTAATCCACAAAAGTTTCCCGTTACCGATCATTTTATCCGTATAGCCGGGTGGTAAGTCAAGTGTCGAAGACCTGATTTCTGAGTACATACGCACACTTGCTATACACATAGTTACAATGAGTATGATGTCGTACACAGAGCAGTGTAAAGAAGATAATGGTTTCATAATCATTATTGAGTTGCGGTACAACCAATTTCCATACATCCGGAGCGGCATTGAATAGTTGAACCCCAAGGCGGTGTGAAATTCGACTGCCCGCTACATTCCATTGTGCCTGTTCCAATCTGATACCATGATTCACATACTCTTGGAGTTATGCCTATGTAGCATATTTTTCGTTTGAGTACACAGCAAAAATCATTTCGACATCTTCTTACATAGACACGATAATCAGAATTCGGACTGAATGGAGATGAAGGTGCAGTTGAGATATACTCAGTACATCGTGACCATATTGCACTTGCTTGAGCAACATTCCAAGGAGATACGCAACTCGGTGCAGGTTCTATGCATTGATTACCTTCTGCACATTGTATAAATATTATGTTCTCTGCTAAATCGGTCAGTGCAAGCTTCGGAAACTCTGCAAATGCATTATTGACTATCCCCCAAAATGTTGATCTATCTTGTGGTACTGTACTATTCGACAATTGTAGTAAATAGGCAGCTAATGCGGGGCAATCATCAGGATTATACCACTGAAAGTATGATGACCTGACTTCGTAACTACATCCGCATCGTCTGTATTCGTAAATGTATTTTATTGGACAGGGCGGAAACCCAGGCACATTCAACGGAACAGTTAGTTCCCTTTCTACCCATTCAGTATAGGCACAGTCATCGTAAGATAGTTCAACCTCACACTCTTGTGAGTAGCATGATATTGAAAAGAACGCAATAAACGCTACAATGAGCGAGATGCGAGATGCGAGATGCAAGATGCATAAAATCACCATAGATATAGTTGAAGAAATATCATGGGTAAAATATGAATAATATACTACACCAACGAATCAAAAATATTGAACAGTAGTGTCATCACGAACCGTCTGTTTTTAGTAGCTTCTGCTCTTATTCACCCTTGATAAAGCTGGTAGTTTGCGAATGTGTTGCGTTGCTGAAGCGGAGAATGTACACACCCGGGGCAAAGGCATCGAGCGGGATGCCCAACCGCACTTCGCCTTCAAAGCGTTGGCGGAGCAACCGCTCGCCGTGGAGTGAGTAGAGTTCGCAGAAGGCATTGCTCCGGTACGCAGCGGGCGGAGCGGTACAGTGTATGATATTCATGTGCCGAGAAGCATTGAGCAGTGTGTAGAGGTGAAGTTGGCATTTCATACCGTATGGTGTACATTACGAAATGGTAATACAAAGCGGGTAAAAGAGGCGCGTAGTTTCGCACTGCGTGTTTGTGTTACTATAATTTAATATCCCTATGTCTCTCTCGTGCCGTGCGGCTCGCATTGCGGCTGCCTTTGCTATTGCTGCGTTCAGCATTCTCATCTCTTCGCATCTTCGTGCCCAATCGTCAATCCTGCCCGACCGTTTTTTTTACAGAAACGGAATAAACTTCGTGGCGGGCGATTCGTCGTTTTCGATGAATCTCCGGTTTCGCATCCAAAGTTTGGCAACATTCGAGACCGCACCCCGTACCGATGATGTTATCGCCCTTCAGCAAATGAATTGGATAACACGGCGTATGCGTTTGCGGATGAATGGTTTTGCGTTCAACCCGCAGTGGACGTATGCAATTCAGCTGAGTTTTACCCGTGGCGATATGGATTGGGATAACGTGAATTACCCGAACATTTTACGCGATGCGAATATCAGTTATTCGCCGACAAACGACCTGACGTTTATGATGGGCTTGGCAAAGTTGCCGGGTAACCGCGAGCGTGTTATCAGTTCGGGCGACTTGCAGTTTGTTGATCGCTCGCTGCTGAACCGCACATTCAATATTGACCGTGACTTTGGTTTTCAGGCGCGGTATTCGCCAACTATTGGCGGAGTGCAGGTTGTAGCGCAGGGTGCGCTGTCGTCGGGCGACGGACGCAACGTGGTGAACATCACGAAATCGCTTGCCTCAACAGCGCGTGTTGGAATTTATCCTTTCGGCGCATTCACCAATAATGGCGATATGTTTTTGGGCGACCTTGAGTTCGAGAAAACGCCGAAGCTCTACATAGCGGGTGTGGCGCACCATAATCCGGGTGCAATCCGCACGGGCGGTCAGATTGGTGAGTTCTTTAACCCGTCGTATAATGGCAATGGTATTCCCGCCGATTCTATCACACGCACAATGGACACATATTTTGTGGATGGTATGTTCAAGTATCAGGGATTCATGCTCTTTGGCGAATGGGCAAAACGTGTCTGCGAAAAACCGTCGGTGACAGTCGGTTCGACAACGCGGCTTATTTACTCGGGCACGGGATTGAACCTGCAAGCATCGTACCTTTGGACGAATCATTTCGAGACCGCATTGCGCTACACGCACATCGCACCCGACGCCGCGTCGGAATTGGTGAACCGTAAGCAGCAACAGATTACCGTGTGCAACACCTATTACCTGATGCGCCACCGCATTAAACTTCAACTTGATGCGACGCAAATCAGCACACAGACCGCTGCACTCGCCGACACCTACAACAAGAACTATCTCATCCGTTTCCAAACCGAGTTCGGGATATAAAGATTCCTCAATCATGCTCATTATGATAAAGGCAACCGGATATAACGGTTGCCTTTATCTATTAGAATCCGCACGTTGTAAGCGTCTTAGGTATAGCAATTCCCAATAGGTATTGAACAATAAAGTCTTACCACACGGTAACGTTATGCGTTCACATGTACGCTGTTGTTACGGTATTGATTATTGTGTATCAACGTGCTATTGGAATTATCCGAGAGTTTGAATTGCGCCATAAGATTCTGCAAATTCCATGTCAGGTCATTAAGGTTGGCGGATGCGGATGCTACATCTCCCAGACCTTGCGCCATTTCTCGGGACGCATTGCGAATCGTATCAACATTGCGGGCAATAACGTTGCTTGTTGTCGCCTGCTCTTCGCTTGCTGCGGCTATAGTTGTAACAGTATCCACAACCTCTTCCACGCTCTTGACTATTGTTTCGAGCGATGCCCCTGCTTGGTCACTGAGCGAAATACCTTCTTGCACTAACACTTTACTTTTACCCATCATATCTACCGCCCTATCGGTTTCATGCTGGATTGCACTTATTTTTATTTCAATTTCTTTAGTGCTGGACTGTGTGCGCTCCGATAGCTTACGCACCTCATCGGCAACAACTGCAAAACCTCTACCTTGTTCCCCTGCGCGGGCTGCTTCGATTGCTGCATTTAATGCCAAGAGGTTGGTTTGGTCTGCGATTTCTTTGATGACCGAAACTATATCGCCGATTTCCTTACTGCGTGTTCCAAGGGTTTCAACTGTTTGACCAACGGACTCGACTGAATGTGCAATTTCCTGTACCTTGTGGATGGACTCGCGTATGACGATCCCGCTTGATAACGCTACATCGCGTGATTTTTGTGCGATGTCGCTTGTCCGTGTTGCTAGTTGTGCATTGTCGTTGATTGTACTGCTCATCTCCTCGATAGCGGCTGCTACATCTGTGACATGGACGCTTTGTTCGCCAGCACCCGAGCTGATATGTTCGGTTCCTATTTTGATTTGTATTCCTGATGCCGCAGCCGATTCCGCTGCGTTACGTACATTACACACCATACTACGGATATTCTCTACTGCTATGTTGAATCCTTGGAACAACCTGGCTATCACGTCTGTACCTTCCACTGGCAGACGAGCAGTTAAATCGCCCTTTGAAAATTGGCTCATTGCTTGAAGCATATTCTCCACCGAACGGTTAAGATATTGGCTTTGCTCTTCAGCGGAATATGCCAGCCGTTGCGCTTCTGATGCGGCTGTTTGAGCATGTGTTTTTTCAATCTCGGTTTGTTGTTGTGTAGTGGCAATTTGTTCAACCATACTGTTAAAATTTAGCGACAATATGCCTATTTCATCCGTCGTATTGACGTTCACTCGCACCGAGGTATCACCTTCGGTGACGCTCTGTGCAGCCGAACACAGCGTTTTGAGAGGAAAACTGATAACACGTGAGATAATAAAACTGATAATGAGAAGAGTCAATGTGCCGGCAATACTAATTGCGAGAGTTGTTTTTGTCAAGGCGGCAGATGATGTAACGCCACGTTCAGTTATTGACTTTGCTTGTTGTTGCTTGTGTTTCATCAAATTCTCTAATGCTGCTTTAAGTGCGATGCCTGCGGGAATGCAATTCGTCAAAACTTCATCGGAAACACCTTGCAGATTGCCATCTTTGGTCATACTGACCACACCACCCGCAATGACAGTGAATTTCTTATACTCGTTTTCAATCTTAGTGTATAATCTGACATCCTCTTCATCGGTAAGCGTACTTTTTAGTCGAGCTAAGTCATGTGTTACTTTTTCTAACCTGCCAACCGCCGATGAATGGAATGCAGCCATCCCATCAATATCATTTTTTTGTTTGCATAAATAGGCATCACGAACTTCAATTCGTGCCATTAGAAAATTTAACGATATATCCTGCATGATTTCCATAGGAATCACATCATTATTATATAGGGCTTGCCCATCCTTCGAGATTGATTGAATTGAGCTGATTCCATAATATCCCACTATGCTGAGAATTAGCGTTGAGAAAACAGAGAGAAATAAAAGTTTTGTTCTAAGGAACAAGTTTTTAAACCATTTCATGTCGGGCATACAAGAATAGTGTAGTGAATAAAAGATTAAAGCACACTACCTACTGAAGTGTACTACATGACATCGTGTCTTATGCCATGATATTGGACTATATATCGAACCAACTGGTGATAAAGTTTAATATCTTTTGTCATTGCAATTTCGATAAAAACAGCCGAAATAACGGGTTGTAGAGTGAGTATGATATGGCTGGGTACACGTGCTACACGTGCATGAGATATGGAAGATGCATCCATTGTAATCTGCGGGACGATGGTGTGGTAACAGTTCCCTATCCGTTGCGGAATTTCTTTTTGCGATTGTTGATGTAGTCCACGAAGATGGTTTCGCCAAGGCGGTCGAGACCGGAATAGAAAGCGCGTCCGTTATTGGCTTGGGTGAGTTGTTCGATAAAATGCACAAGGTAGGAATCGCGTGCAACCATGAAGGTGCTGATGGTGATTCCTTCGCGGCGGCACGCCACAGCTTCGTCTAATGTTTTGTTCACGATGCGAGGGTCGAGTCCGAACGAGTTTTTATAGAGCCGTCCAGCATCATCGAACATGGCGGACGGCTTGCCGTCGGTGACCATGAATATTTGTTTGTTTGTCCCGCGTGCGCGCTTGAGCAGTTGGCGTGCAAGGCGCAGCCCGTCGCGGGTGTTGGTGTGGAACGGACCCACGCTGATGAACGGGATGGATTCCACATTCACGCGGCGTGCTTCGTCGCCGAAGACCAATACTTCCAGGAGGTCTTTGGGATACTTTGTCATGATGAGTTCGGCAAGTGCCATCGCCACTTGCTTTGCGGGCGTGATGCGGTCTTCGCCATAGAGTATCATGGAATGCGATATGTCAATCATCAGCACGGTGGCGCAGTTGGCAAGATGCTCCGTCTCGAAGACGCGGATGTCGTCTTCATGGAGCGAGAAACGGTCGAGTTCGCTTTCGCGTTGCAGCGCGTTGCTGATTGTCTGCGTGATGTCAATGTTTGCCGCTTGGTCGCCGAACACATAATCGCGCGTTTCGGGCAGCCGCTCGTGTCCGCTTCCGCTATGGGGCGTGTCGTGCGTGCCGATGTCGTTCTTTTTCAGGTTGCGGAAAATTTCATTGAGTGCGTCTTTGCGGATTTTGCCGAGTGCCTTTTTCGATGTGTCGAACCCGCCGTCGGGATTGTCGTTCAGCAGCCCTTGCGCTTTCAGAAGGTCAATGTATTCGTCCATGGTCATCTCGCCCAGAATGCCGTACTTTTCGTCGAGTTGGCGGATAATGTCGAGTGCCTGCTCGCTATCGGCATTGACTTGCAGCAACACATACGTGAAGAGATTAAGAAGCCGCTCCAATTGTTGCTCGGCTGTTTGGGAATCGTCGCGCCAGCGCGAGTAGATGATATTCATAGTCGGGATAGTGGGATACTGGTATTGCCGCGCTTGCCTGTGTGCCGTGGTGCGGATGCGCCAAACTACGATTTGTGCTGCAAAGTATTTTGTATTGCGTCGCCGCCGCCTCTCTTCCTATCTTCGCAATGCATTCATCACACGCCGCCTCCGGCACATTTTTCATGCGGGACACGGCGGATAACCACAGTAACAGCGACTTGCCATTGCAGACACCACTGCGGCAGCGCATATTCGTATCAGCGTACTTTCAAAACACGTATGTCAGTTCAGCATTCCGTTGTAACGGCTATTTATTTTGATGTGGATAACACCCTGCTCGACCATTCTAGCGCAGAACTGCAGGCGTTTGCAACCACGTGCGAGCAATTCCACCTTACCGCGCAGTACGGTGTCGGCAAATCCGCCACCGACCTCTTTGCAACGTACAATGCGGTGAACCTTGCCTTGTGGGAGCGGTTCCGTGCGGGCGACCTAACGGCAGCCGAAGTAAAGTTGCAACGCTTCGAGAAATTTTTGCTGAAAGAGTTCGACTTCGGTAAGGCATACAGCATTCAGCTTGCCGAAGATATGAGCTCGTATTACTTGGAGTCATACGAGCATTTCTGGACGCTTACCGATGGTGCGGAGGAATTGATTGATGCTGCGCGAAACACAGCGGCGACCATCGGAATTATTACGAACGGGTTTGTGGAGCAACAGCACCGCAAGCTGCGCCGCTTCGGGTGGGACACGCTCTTCGATGTTATTCTTATCAGCGATGAAGTGGGCTATCCCAAGCCGCACCCGCAGATGTATGCTATTGCCTCGGAGCGGGCGGGCATTGCCGAGCCGCATCACGCACTTATGATAGGCGACCATTACAGCGCGGATATTACCGGAGCGAAGAACGCGGGGTGGCAGACAATCTGGTTTCAGCCGGATGGCATTGCCCGCGATGCGGAGAACGGATATTCGGATGCAGACAGTATTGTTGAATCGCTGCACGATGCGGTTGCATTACTTAATGACTGACGGGATTCTTTCTCTATTTCGATGTCAGTTCTACAATAGTGTTGTATTCGCTTTCCGTAACAGGCATCACCGAGAGGCGGCTGTTGCGAATGATAAGCATCGAGGCAAGGTCGGGGTTGGATTTAATAGCCGCAAGGGATAAAGGATGATTGCACGGGAGTCCCGCTTTTAGCTGAACCGAGAGCCACGGCTCGCCTGCCTCAGCAGTTGAATCGGGCTGTGCCACAGTGGCAACTTCCGCAAAACCCACGATGGATTTTTCGTCTTGGCTATGATATACAAGTACGCGGTCTCCTTTGCCCATAGCGGCAAGGTTATTCTTTGCCTGGTGGTTGCGGATGCCTGTCCACTCCGTTGTTTTGTCGCGCTGCAAATCGGCGAACGAGTATTCGTCGGGATCGGACTTCACTAACCAGTATGCCATTGCAGGTTGTGTTATTGAAGTGCTATGAGAATATCCGGCTCAACGCGGTATGTGGTATCGCTCTTGGGAACCATCATTTTACCCGTAGTGCCGCGCATAAAGTAGAATGTCGGGAGCGATGAAACAGTAACACGGTCTTGTAGAGCATGCTTTGTCTGTGCATTCTTCATTGTATAAACGGTCACTGTGGAATCAGGAATGCCCGCTGCACGCAATGTGCTGATCAGATGCGGGAAATTCTTTTGCGTTCCGACGCACGTACACGAGGGGCTTACAAAGATGGCGGTTGTAACGGGATTCGCCTTGAATGCCGCACGTATAGCCGCAACCTTCGCTGTATCGGGCTGATACTTCCGTACTTCGGCGGGAAACCACGAGTATCCGGGTTCGGTATTGAATTGTGCAAGCGTGAGCTGGTCGGCTGTGTATTCAACGGGGGATTCGCAGCCGGCAAGAATAAACAGGGCGCAGATGGCGAAAAGAGAGAGTGTTTTCATGGCGCATAGTTGAGTAATTGAGTGATTCTATTACTTATAAAATTACCCTTTCGGGAGTCGGGGCGCAAAATAGCATCATATCTTTGAAGTGCAATCAAGAATTGCGACAGTCATCCGGCGGTGTGCTTCCACCCCGTCTCCGGCTGCCGCTTGTGTACCATCACCTAACAGCACTCCGGTTTCATGCTTCGTCTCTCACTTAGTTTCGGTTTTATCGTTATGATACTCGGCGGATTTGGTTTTGCCTCGACAAGCCGCGCCGGTTTGGACGGTCCGTTCATGCACGAACTTAACAGCACTGTTACGTTTGATAAAATCTCGTTTTTGATTGCGCTTGGCTACGGAATTGCATTGTTTGCATCGGGGATGTTTTCCGTTACTCCGCGCCGGGGCATTGTTATGCAGATGATTCTCGGTCTGACCGCCGTCATCACCATTGCTACAGCGTATGATGCTTACACAGTGATTACAGCGGAACGATTCGAACTCGGCGAAACAACATTGCGTGCGTTTATCTTTTTCTGTGCGCTACTCTATGGGCTGCTGATGTGGCGCATTGCCCGGCGCGAGTTCAAAGCAGCACAGCCAACCGTCAGGTTGTAACCGACGGAACTGAAACCGAATCGAAACCTTCGCAAACCGATTGTGTTAGTGTATCCCGCGCAGACATTATTCAAACGTACTCCGACTTATGAAGAACATTATCAGCCGTACCGTAATATCCGTATTGTTTTCCGCCACTCTTATCGTGGTGTGTTGTAGTACAGTTCATGCTTCAGTTCATGCCAATCATACACGCACAAACGGCACGGCATACCGCACGTCGGATTTTCCTGCGTATTGCAAGCACGGGCTTGAGGCGGAGTTTCCCAACGAACCGGCGTGCCGGCATGCACACAGCAAAGTACCGCAACTCATGGCACGGCGTGCATCGGTCGTGCGCCGTCAACCCTATACCGTGAACAGGTATGACCTTGAGATGGATTGGCGCAAACCGCTGACTGACTCCGGCTCGCAAGCGCGGCGTTACCAAGGTGTGAACACCATCACGATGACGATGGACACAAGCGGCACACGGAACATCTTACTTTTTGCGCGTTCGCTCCGCATCGACTCGGTCTTCTACAACACAACCAAACTTGCGGCAAACAATATCACACAGCGAGGCGACTCCCTGACCATTGCATTACCCAATCCGCTACAAGCAAAAAGTCAATTCGTGTTGAAAATATATTATACGCAAACAAGTTCAAGCAATCCGGGTGGCTTTGGCGGCTTCAATAACTTTAAGAAAGGTGTCTCGAACGGCGACTCGATTTACGAGAACATTTGCTATACCATGAGCCAGCCCAACAACGCCCGTAACTGGATGCCCTGCAACGACCAGCCCTACGAAAAGGCAAAAGCAACAATCACACTCCGCGTTCCGGCTGGCTACACCACGTGTTCAAACGGTGTTCTGGAGAACGTCATCACCGATAGGGACGGTTCGCTGATATACGTATGGCGCGAGGACTTTCCGATACCAACCTACCTGATGGTTGCCGTTGCATCGAAGTTCACCACGTACACCACATGGTACAAACCCGCCAACAGCACCGACAGCATTCCTGCGCCGCTCTTCCTTTGGCGGCAGGATTCGCTTGAATACGCCGAAAATGTGAAATGGTCGCAAGACGGAACCGCCGCGATGATGAAACTCTATTCCGGTCAATACGGCGAATATCCCTTTAAGAAATATGGAACAGTGCTGTTGTTCCCATACTTCACCGGCGGCATGGAGCATCAGTCCATGACCACCAATGCACGGAGGATTATGACAGACCGTTGGGAGTCGGTGATTGCCCATGAACTTATGCATCAATGGACGGGCGATGAAGTCACCTGTGCGGCATGGCAGGACATCTGGCTGAACGAAGGCGGCGCGACCTACGGCGAATACCTCTGGATTGAAGCCAACCAAAGTGTAGCCGATGCACGACGCTATCAACGGAACAACGCCGAGCGCAGTTACTTCCGTGGCGACCAAGGCGCGTCGCAACCATCGGTGTATGCTGCAACGCTGAGCAATCTGTTCAACAACGGCACAACCTACATCAAAGGCGGATGGATTTACCACATGCTTCGGAAAATGGTCGGCGATTCGCTCTACTTCGCCACCATGAAAAAGTACATGCTCCGCTTCTCAGGCACATCGCTCGAAACTGAGGATATGATTGCGTTCTTCGAGTCCGAGATTCCCAAACCGCCCGTTCCGTTCCGTACGTTTTTCGACCAATGGGTTTATGAGCGCGGACATCCGTACTACGACGCAGTGATGAACGAGATTCTTCCGGCGGGCAATGGCGAATACGACATCAAGATTACCTTTGTGCAAGAGCGCGGCGACCCGTCGTATCCAATCTTCACCATGCCTGTCACACTACGGTTCTATGATCAGCAGCGCAGCACATTCCGCGACTACCGCTTCATCAACGACACCACGCGCCAGCAACTCACGGTACGGATGCCATTCCTGCCAAGCACATTTTCGATTGATGAGGACGATGACATTCTTTGCATCAAATACTCGAATCAAGTAACGGTGTCGGTAGCGGAAGAGCAACGTGAAGCGGGCAGCCACATACAGGTTGCGCCAAACCCCGCAACGGCAACAGCGGATGCAAACGTGCGCTACAGCGTTCCCGCCGACGGAATGGTGACAATCGAGGTTATGGATATTCTTGGACGCACTGTGGCAACAGTCCACAACGGATTCATGCCGCACGGCGACTATGCCGCTCCACTCCGTACCGGAGGGTTGGCGCAAGGGACATATTCGGTGCGAATGCGGTGTGGGGATAAGTATTCCTTTACTTCATTCACCATAACTGACTAATTTGCATACAAGGGGAGCGGACAACAAACGCAAGACGGGGAATCGGGACGGTATCAAGCAGCATAAAGGATAGCGAAAGAGGATATACACACCAAATAGTGCAACGGGCTGATATGCTTGAATTATCGCGCCGAGTAGCGGGCGCATCGGAATCACAAACACTTGCCATTGCAGCACGTGCCAAAAGCATGAAGCAGGCGGGGATTGATGTGATTTCCCTTTCTACCGGCGAGCCGGACTTTCCCACACCGCAATGCGCGAAGCAGGCGGCGATTGATGCACTGAACGAAAACTTCACACACTACACCGAATCCAACGGCATTCCCGAACTTCGCCGCGCCGTTGCAGAAAAATTCCGCAACGAGAACGGTATCGTCACCGCTGATGAATCTACCGTCCTTATCTCTTGCGGGGCAAAGCACAGCATCATGAATATCCTTGGCGCAATGTGCAACCCCGGCGACGAGGTGATCATCCCCGCTCCGTACTGGGTAAGCTATCCTGCAATGGTTGCGCTTACCGGAGCAACGCCCGTTATCGTTCCCGCAACGCCCGAACATCGCTTTCTGATGCAGCCCGCCGCCCTTGCCGCCGCACTCACGCCGCGAACCAAATGCGTCATCTTGAACTCGCCCTCGAACCCGACGGGTATGATGTATTCCGAGAGCGAGCTTCGCGCACTTGCAGCGGTGCTTGAGCAGCACGACTGCTACGTCATTAGCGACGAGATTTATGAGAAAATCCATTACGGAGTTGTGCCGCATTTCAGCATCGGCTCGATACGCGACATCGCCGACCGGGTGATAACAGTGAACGGGTGTTCGAAGGCATACGCCATGACGGGCTGGCGCATCGGCTTTGCCAACGCACCGAAAAACGTCTTCGCCCAAGCGGCGAAAATTCAAAGTCAGGATACTTCCAACCCCACATCCATCGCGCAGCGGGCGGCACTTGCAGCACTGCGCTTTGCAGCGGACGATGTGGAAGCAATGCGACGTGTGTTTGCGCGCCGTCGGGAAATGGTTTGTGAGCTTGTGGGTGCAATCGGGGGCATTCGCATTTTACAACCCGACGGCGCATTTTATATATGGATGGATGTGCGCGACGTGCTTGGCGGCACAGTGCCGGATTCCGCCACACTCTGCTCCAAACTTTTAGAAGAGCATCACCTTGCGCTTGTACCGGGCGAAGCATTCGGCGCATCCGGTTATCTCCGTGCTTCCTTCGCCGCCGCAGAAAGCGACATCACATATGGCATGGCTCGTTTGGCTGCGTGCATCGCCTCGCTGTAAGTTGCATCCGTTCCCGTTACCAATTCCCAACCGCGACGCATTTCTTCGCGGCATTCACACATCTCCGTACTAATTACGCATAGCATGAGCATCAAACAAGCCCGCCACCTTAACTACAAAACAAAAATCCTTTGTACAATGGGTCCGGCTATCGGAACCGAGGACAAACTTATCGAGGCGTTGCATGTGGGCGCGTCGGCGTTCCGGCTGAATATGAGCCACAGTACACATACCACCCATGAGCAATACGTAAAAGCAATCCGCAACGCCGAAAAAAAAACGGGCATTTACGTTCCCATTATCGCCGACCTGCAAGGACCGAAACTCCGCGTTGGCGAACTTGGCGACGGCGTGATGCTGATGACAGGTCAGCAGATTTTCATTGCCGACCCGAATGTGCTGAAGCGCAAGAAACTGAAAGCACCCGACGGCTACATCCCGCTCGAATATCCGTCGCTCTCGCGCGATGTTCGCAAAGGCGATATGTTGCTCTTCGACGACGGCTTGCTTTCGGCGCAGGTGATGGCTGCCGCCAATGACATTGTGAAGGCGGTGGTGATTAACGGCGGCTTGCTGAAATCCCGCAAAGGGCTGAATCTGCCCTATATCAACGTCAGTGTTCCCTCGGTCACTGCGAAGGATAAAAAGGACATTCTCTTTGCCATCAAGAACGGTGTGGAATATATCGCGGTGTCGTTTGTGCGGAGTGCGAAGGACATTCATCTTGTACGGAAGTTCATCGAGGCGAACGGCGGTGACATGCGCATCATCTCGAAAGTCGAGAAACCCGAAGCACTCACGAATATCGAGGAGATAGTAGCGGCAAGCGATGCAGTGATGGTTGCGCGGGGCGACTTGGGCGTAGAGATTCCGGCGGCGCAAGTGCCGCTTGCACAAAAGCATATCATATCGCTGTGCAACAACTACGCAAAGCCGGTTATCACGGCAACGCAAATGCTTGAGAGCATGATTAAGAATCCGCGTCCCACACGCGCAGAAGCAAGCGATATTGCCAATGCCGTCTTGGACGGAACCGATGCCGTGATGCTCAGTGCCGAGACATCGGTCGGTGCATATCCCATCGAGGCGATTTCGTATATGCGGATGATTTGCACCGAAGCCGAAAAACCGATTGTGGAAGACGGCAAACTCTTCGTGCGGACAATGGGTATAAAAGTAACGGCATCGCAAACAACGGACTCGATTGCCGCTGCAGCAGCCACCATTGCCGAAGAGCAGCGCATCAACTGCATCGCCACGCTGAGCTACTCCGGCGAAACCGCCCACCTTATCTCGAACCGCCGCCCGCGTGCACCGATACTTGCGGTCACATCCATCATAAGCACTGCGCGTCGTGTGGGACTTTTTTGGGGAGTGAACGGTTTCCTGCTCGACGATGTAACCACCACCGACGAGACCATTGAGCACATCAAAAAACTGCTTGTGGGCAAGGGGTATTTTAACAAGGGCGATACCGTTGTATTCACCATTGGTCGTCCTGCTATTGCGCGTTCGCGCACGAACATGCTTTCGATTGAATCGCTGTGACGAAGCCATGACACCCATCCACCGCGCAGTCACCGCTTGGATGCTGCTCTTTGTGGCGGCGTTTGTTGTTACGTTTCTTGTTACCGAACCATACCCGACGCTGACAATGCCGGGCTTTGCAAAAGTGTTTCACGCGGGCGATAACCGCATTACGTACGAAGAGCCGGAACTGACGCTGCTATGGAGCAACGGATCTGCCTCGAAGGTTGAGTATCACGCACTCTTTGGCGAATTGAAAACAGTAGGTGCAACCGCTGTGATGAAGAATATCTTTTCTTCGAACCAACGGGCGCGGACGTCGGTGGATACAAGCGCAACAAGTTTGTATCAGCGGATGAAACGGCTGCGGTTGCAGATGCAAGAGACACTGCTGTACGACCGCATTACCGCCAACCGCGCATCCGCCCCGCAAACAATTGAATGGCTGAACAGGCGCATGGCATATCTCTATCCCGACAGCATGGCAAACGGTGCAGTTCCGCTGACGCTTTCCATCCGGTGGCGGGCGCGCAACTACAACCTCCGCGACACAACAATGATATTCATCAGCGAACGCACAACCGACTCACTCTCCGTATCACTTCGTACAAAAGAAGGAGCGGGACGTTGATGCGGTTAGCCGAGCGATACTCTGCATTTCTGGACGGTGTGTTTAGCTCGTACACGCTTGCACCCGAATCACTTGCCGTCTATCGGATTCTCTTTTCGCTTCATGCGTTGCTCTTCGGCAGCATTCCCTCGCTTGCCTATCTCAGTGCGTTTCCCGATTCGTTCTTCACGCCGCCGCTCGGAGTGGCGCAACTCTTCGGCGGATTTCCTTCGCTGTGGCTATGTTGGTTGCTGCATATTGCAACGGTTGCGGCGTGTGTGTGTATGCTGCTTGGCTACCGGACGCGATACGCATCACTTGCGTATTCACTGCTCTGCATGACGGGCTATTCGTTTGCATTTTCGCTTGGTAAAATCAACCACAACACGGGCTACTTGTTTGTACCGTTGGTCTTTGCATTCAGCGATTGGGGTGCGCGGTATTCCGCCGACGAACTGCGAGAAGGGAAGCACGGACAGCAACAGATACACTCGGGACGCTCGGCGGCGGTGGTATTCTGCTATGCGTTTGCATTGGGTTGGATGTTCTTCACCGCTGGCGTGCAAAAGCTGATTGGCGGCTGGCTTGCTTTCGGCACGCAAGCTACGTTCGGATGGTTTGTGAATTACTACTACGCCGAACACACGCGGCAGTTCCTTGCTCCGCTCTTGATTGACATCCGCATTCCCGCCTTTTGGGAAACAGCGGACTGGTTCACTGTACTTTTCGAGTGCGGCTTTGTGATTGCGGCATTCCGGCGGCGGGGAATAATGCTGTTCTGCTCGTTTGCCGTTGTGTTTCACTTCTTCGTCTTGAACACACTCAATATCAACTCGTCGGGATTTTTGATATGCTACCTTGCCTTTGTTGACTGGCGCGGAACGGCATTGCACCGGTTGTTTGTGCGCCCAGTGGAGTGGATGCAACATCACCGCAATATCACAATCGTTGCCGCACTCTGCATAACGGTACTGATAACTGTCGTTGGCATGGAACGCGGAGCAAGCATAGATGCACTTCTTACTCTTGCTGGAATCGCCCAACCGCAGATGCTGCTTGCCTTTGCTTTTGAACTGACAGGATTGGTTATTGCACTCCGGTATATTATGCAAACTGCAAGGAGAGTGGTGAAGAGGTGAAATTCAGTATCGGGATTTCTTTTGATAAAACTGTGTGTTGGGCTAAGTTGCGTGGGTAGGAAACCATTATTTACACAAACAGCCCACCAATATAGACGGGATTGTAGGGATAGAAATAGTGGACTCACAGGAAGGTTATGGTATAACAATCTTGAGGATTGTACTACCCACTAATGAGATTACGTAA
>JAEUSO010000110.1 GCA_016788605.1 Candidatus Kapaibacterium sp.
CCATCCGGGCTATGCGGTTACAGACACGTTCCCCGTAACAATCCACAAGCCCGTGGTAACAAATATCTACAACGGTGATTCCACTCTACCATCCGCACTATGGCAAACCAAGCGTTGGGGTATCGTCACCGACCAGCAGATAAAAAAACGTGTCCTTGATGACAGCCCTAACGGCAAGTATCCGCGCAATGATACAAATATCCTGCAATACCGACCGTACCTTGACCTTCGCGGTCAGACATCTGCTTTTCTGGATGTGAACACGCGCTGGTCGCTTGATGCGAATTACGATTTTGCAACACTTGAGTTCTCCATCAACGGCGGCACGGATTGGTTCACACTTCCCTCCCGCAGAATGAAACAGGGCGTTGGCGTGAATGCACAGGAGTTCGAGCAATACGGCTTTGCCGGAAATTTCCCTGAATACAGCAACGAGAGTATTGACCTGACCGACTTGTGCGGTTCGCAACTGCTTATGCGCTATGTTGTACGCAGCGACGGTGTGAACGAGTTCGACGGCTGGAAAATATCACGCATCCAACTGCGGACATATCAAGATACCGGCACAGGTGTCAGCGATAGCGTCATGCCACTTCGCGTCTTTCCCAATCCCGCCACAACTTCGTTGAACCTCATTGGAATTGAGGGCGAAACAACCGTCACACTTTACAGTTCAATCGGCGAACAGATGTCGGTGTTCACGTATGAAGCGCAAAGCGGTATCGGCGAACGCATACCTCTGCCTCCCCTTTCAAGCGGTGTTTATCAGCTTCGTATTTCCAATGGAAACACATCATTTATGAAACAGGTGGTGATTGCTCGGTAGTTTTGCCGTTCTCTGCAATGCCATGTAATAAAAACACGGGTTGCATATCATCATTCAACAATGACATCACCGGTTCATGATTACAATTTCAAACGTTACCGTTCGCTATGGCGGAAAGCCGCTTTTTGATGGAATAACCTGCACAATTGGCACAAAGAATAAAATAGGATTAGTCGGGAAAAACGGCGCGGGGAAGTCCACTTTGCTAAAAATGATTGCCCGGCAGTTCTCGCCCGATGAAGGCGAGATCATCACGCCAAAGGAATACCGCATCGGCTATTTGCCGCAGGATGGCATCAGTGTTTCCGGCAAGACCGTGTATGATGAAGTTGCCGAGACCGTCTTCTCGGAAGTGATGGCGTTGCAAGAGCGCGAAGAAGCACTAAGTCATGAACTTTCCACCCGCACCGATTACGAATCAGACGCATACACGCAGCTCATCCACGACCTTACGGAATGTCACGACGAAGTTCACCGCCGTGGCGGCTCGACAATGCGTGCCGATATTGAAAACATTCTGAGCGGTTTGGGATTCCTGCCCGG
The DNA here is from genome assembly GCA_016788605.1 of Candidatus Kapaibacterium sp. Classification (GTDB taxonomy): domain Bacteria; phylum Bacteroidota; class Ignavibacteria; order Kapaibacteriales; family NICIL-2; genus JAEUSO01. Next base: position 1,370 of record JAEUSO010000110.1, read on the forward strand.
CGATACCACACGACTTTGCGATGAGTTCAGCGGCGGCTGGCAGATGCGTATCGAACTTGCCAAAATCCTTCTTTCAAAACCCGACTGCGTTTTACTTGACGAGCCGACCAACCACTTGGATATTGAATCCGTGCAATGGTTGGAGCAGTTTCTTAGCGGGTACAACGGTTCGGTGGTTCTTGTTTCACACGACCGTGCATTTTTAGATACCATCACCAACCGCACTATAGAGATTACCAACGGCGGTATCGAGGACTACGGCGTGTCGTATTCAAAGTATGTGATTGAGCGTGTAGAACGCCGCGCATTAGTTGAAGCAGCGTATAAAAATCAACAGCGTGATATTGCCCAACAGGAAAGGTTTATCGAGCGGTTCAAATCAAAGGCGAGTCTTGCAAGCCGTGTGCAGTCGCGTATCAAACAGCTCGATAAAATTGACAGGATTGAACTTGAAGAAGAGGATACATCGGCTATCCGGTTCTCGTTTCCGCCCGCTCCGCGCAGCGGCAAACTGCCGATAGAAACTAAACAACTCTCGAAACAGTACGGCACGAAAACTATCTTGAAACCAATGGACATTGCCATTGAGCGCGGCGATCGGATTGCATTTGTCGGTAAGAATGGCGAGGGTAAAACGACGTTTGCTAAAATTCTCACCGGCAAAGAGCAACACGGCGGCGAGTTGATTACCGGGCACAATGTGCAAATCGGTTACTTCGAGCAGCATCAGGCGGAATCGCTCGACCCCGATGCCTCGGTCTTTGATATTATTGACCGCGCCGCAAAAGGTGATATGCGGTTGAAGATGCGTTCGTTGCTCGGCGCGTTTCTGTTTAGTGGCGACGCGGTGAATAAGAAAGTGCGTGTGCTGTCAGGCGGTGAAAAATCCCGCCTCGCTATGGCGAAGCTCCTTCTCGAACCATCAAATCTGCTCATCCTCGACGAGCCGACAAACCACCTTGATATGCGAAGCAAAGACGTTCTGAAACAGGCATTGCTGGACTATGACGGAACGCTCGTTGTCGTCTCGCACGACCGCGAGTTTTTACAAGGGCTGACAACAAAAGTGTGGGAGTTCGCAGGAGGAAAAATCAAAGAATATGTCGGCGATATTTACGAGTACCTTGCAGCAAAAAATGCAACCTCAATGCGCGAGATTGAGCGTGCAAAACAAACACCGGCTGTTGAGATAGTTCCAGTTCCAGCACCATCGCAACCGGTTGCTCCGCCCAAAGTGGATACATCAAAACACCTGAGCCGCGAGGAACAAAAAGAGCGTGACAAGGCGGAGCGAAAAAAGAAACGCGATATTGAAGAAGCGGAACAACGCATCGCCAATCTTGAAAAAGAAATCGCCGACCTTGAACAGCGGATGAACGATGCTGCATTTTTCAGCTCGCCCGATTACGCCACCACGATGCAACGCCATAACGCGGCGCAACACGAGTTGGAATCCGCGATGGAGCAATGGGCGGCACTTGCGGGATAAATCAGTTCATCCCGTAAAACGCGACACAGGTTTTGTAGAAATACCACAAATCCACTTTCGAACACATCTCATACACCGAGTGCATCGAGAGGATGGGGATACCCATGTCAATTACTTCCATGTTCTCTTTCGAGATAAACACACCGATTGTGCCGCCACCGCCTGTCTCGTTGCGGTACGATGCCGTCTGCCATGGTATTGCAGCATCATCAAGCAGCGTGCGAATACGTGCTGTCAGTTCGCTGTTTGCATTGAACGACCGACCGTATGATTTAATCGCAACGCCGTAACCCAGTTTCGCAGCATTCGATGATTCAGAGAGCGATGGAAAAATCGGATTCACTCCGTCGTTCACATCCGCACTGATAACGATTGCATTTCGCAACGCTTTACGAACCGTGTTTTCGGTGAATGTGGATGTTTGCCCTTCGATAATCGCCGAGTACGTGTCGCGCAGAAAACTCGACTGTGCGCCGGTGTTGTTCACGCTTCCCGTTTCCTCATTATCCGTCATATATGCAAGCGCAGTATTCACGGGCATTCCCGTTATATTCATCACGGAATAGGCGGCGGCAAACGAACAGAGTTTATCGTCGTGTCCATACGCGGCAATCATGCTTTTATCCAAGCCGGCGTCGCGCGGTTGCAATGCAGGAACAAACGATAATTCCGCACTGACCAAGTCCTCTTCGCCAAACCCGTATTGCGATTGTATTTGCTGAAACAGCGCGGCGATTCCCGACGCTTGCGTTGTCACCGAACCCGCGACGGGCATCATCTCCTCCCCTTCTAAAACCGATGTGTACTTTCGTTCGCGCAAGGGTGAGTCCACGTGCGGTGCGGCATCGGGAATCACAAACACCGGCTCGTTTTCATCATCACCCACCGTTATATCAATCCGCTGACCGCCTTTCAGGTCAATGCGTCCAGTCAGCATCAACGGCAGGTTCGCCCACTGATATTTTTTTATCCCGCCATAGATGTTGGTCTTCAGCAAAATCAACCCGTCTTTCTCCATTGCAGGACGGGCTTTCAGGTCAAGGCGCGGAGTGTCGTGGTGCGCCGCAATCAAACGCGAGCCGTCCCACAACGGCTTCGTCCCGATAACAGCAAGAATCAATGCGCGGTCGCGGTTATTGAAAATCAATTTTGCACCGGGAATAATTTGTTTGGGTTCAGTAAAAAGCGCGAATCCTTTGGCTTTTGCAAGCCGGATAATCTCGGCTGTAGAACTAAGTTCCGTCCTCGCCACGCGGATGTATTGCTTGTACGCTGTGGCATAGTCCTCCATCTGTGCGCGCTTCGCATCATCCATCGTTGTCCATGCCGATTTCTTCGTCGCCCAAACGCTTTGCGCATGCAGCGGACTGACAATCACAACAACCAAAGCAACTATTCCAAGCCAAAACTTCATCATAATCATAACGTGTATTTGTAGAGTGCTGCAACTTAGCAACGCCGGACATTTCAACACTCGTCACATCGTTATCAGCATGATATTCGTTGCATTACGGCACCGCATCTTTCCCCTCCACCAAATCCGCCGCTTGCCGGAAAGCGCAGACCGTTTTCACCAAACCACTTTTACGTTGTGTTATCAAAGAATACCACCGCCAAAAACAAAAAGCCGCCCCGATTGTAGTACCGGAGCGGCTTGATTGAATACGAACCTTCTTGCCTGTTCTCGCCTATCTGCTGATGATGATATGCGTTGCCGTTGTTTTGCGTGCCATGTCTGCGGTCAGCCATGAGCAGCGTATGGTGTATGCGCCGCTTGCAAGTCCGCTTGTGTTCAGTGTTGCCGTGCCGCCCGCGCTGTGCCGCACCGACATCACCACCTCGCCGCGTGAATCCACCACGTCAAGCAGCACAGGCGCGTGAACCGACCGCAAACGGTCAATCACCGGCGAGAGCACAACCTCTACATTATCCGTTGCGGGATTAGGATAGGCGTGGAGCAATGCACCGCCGCTTGTCACCGTTTCGCTCAAATCAACAACTGCTGTTTCTTCGCCGTCAGCGGATGATTTCGAGAGTCCTTCATTCGATGCACCAAGGTAAATGTCCTCGAATGTTCGTGCAAACGGTATGTTCTTCACAAACACAAAACGGTATTCGTCTCCGCCGCCGTTCTGCAACGCAAGCCGACCGCCCGATACCTTTCTGCCGCTTCGTGGTGCAAGGGTATTTGCATCCACTTCCTGCCTGTCGCCCGTGCGCCTGTTCTCAACATACATCGTCGCCACGTTGTAGTTGATGCCGTCTATGGCGAACTTCACCGTTCGCTTGCCGCCGACCGTGAACCACTTGCCGCAAATCGTATCCGTTGAACTCGACGTACCGTAGTCGCCGCTTGTCGAACGCAAACTCGCATCGTCATTGTCGTCCACCATGTCGCTGACGGAAAACGTATTGAAGCTGTTCACAAACCCGACCATTCGGTAATGGTTGAGTTCGTCGCCGATGTTGCGTTTCAAGAGGTGTGTTACCGAGGACGTGATATTCGGATTCTGCGCCAAGACGCTTGGAACGTTGAACGCCCTTCGCGCATAGTTCCACTGGTAGTCGTTTGTCAGGTACGGCGTGTGGGTGAGTTGCGCCATTGAAGCATTACTGATGTACATGTATTCACTGCCATAAGCCCAATAGCTCATCGTAATATGACCGAGTTGGTTGGATGCGGGCAAGTCCATGTTCAGCACGATAGACGAACCACCAACACCTAATATCCACGACTGCGCCGCGTTGCCCGTGATGTTGCGTATCACCGTCTGACAACTGTATATCGTACTGTGCCATTGGGTGCGGAGTGAATCCGGTGCGCCGGAGGGATGAACCGTGTGGACTGCGCTGATAAACACCCCGTGGCGTGGCGTTGAATTGTTCACGCAGGTGTCGGGGTTGATTGCCTCCCACAGCACTTTATCCATCTGAGATCGGGTCGCGTTGGTCGCAGGTGAGGGCAGTCGCACAACCGATGGCATGATGTGATTCCGGTAGCCGCTTGAGAATGTCGCCCCGCCGCTCGCACGCGCTATTGTTCCCGTAGTGTTGAAGCCATACGCGCCGCCGTTATGCAATGGTGATACGGGCGGCAAGCTGTAGCGCAGGGCGTTGTTGCTGTCCAACGATAAGCGCGTGTAATAGACCTGCCAACCATTGATTGCTTGCGTGGTATCACCTGCAAGGTTGCGCTCTTGCCACACAAGGGCACACTCCTTTTCGTTACTCCTAAGGTCGCTGTATGTGTTCACGCTCGGATGGCGGCAGTCCGCTGATTCAAATTGCGTAGGTATTGCACGTGGTGCGAAATAACTTAATCGCTGCTCTTTGTAATCCGTAAGAGGCATACGCTGAAACCGTGACTGCGGGCGAGACCCCGCCATGATGCCGTCCATCGGGGTTGAATACGCATAGTAGTTGTGATGATACGAGGCATTCACCACCGGATGCCCGTAGTCATCAATGTGAGCGCTGTCGAATTGGGCGAGTTGCTGACTGCGAGGCACGGAGTCGTTTGATGCGAACTGCGATTCCACTATCCTGAGGTTACTCAATGTGTCCGCTGATTTTTGGCATGAGTACACGGCATACACATACTCGGCTTGATCAACTGAATCGAACTTGACTACTATTGATGGATACTTGCAAGGGATGGACTTGAACTGCGATGTATCGCCGTTCACAACCAAAAATGAATCACTCAATACAATGGTTCGTTCCCAAATCGGCAGCGATGCAAGCAGGGCGGGATTGGTCACATCCACCGGCGAGCAGCGGTCTATGATTTTACTGCGTTTGTAGATGATGCGGGGTTGCCACACTCGCTGCGGGTTGCCGTCCACCAATACCGAATCGTAGCGGTTATAGACCAAATGATACCGCAATCGTGTGGAGTCGTAGAGCGGTTTGGCGTTAATAATATCAACGCCCGTCAGCAGTGGCATGGCAATGAGTTTATGCTGATTGACAAAGGCAAGCGAGCCGGAGTCAATGTCGCGGTCTTGCGGCTTTATCACCGTCACGCGGAAGAACTTTCCTTCGCCGGGTTGGTAGTTGGCAACAAGCGGACAGTCGCGGCAGAGAATAGTGTCAAGTGTTCCGCCTATTTCTTGTACACGCAGCAAGCGCGACTTGCCGTCGGGGTGGCGGTATGCAAGCGGGATGCTGATTTCACGGCTGCCGCTTTGCTCGTAGGGGTGGTATCCGCGCTGATTCACACTGTCGAAAAACTCTTTGGTTGAGTAGAATTTGAGTTTGCTTGGGTGTGCATCGTAATTGCAGTATTGGTGTACGCCGTTGCTATCACCGATAAACGGAGAGTTCAAGACGTTCTGCACCCCTATCACAAACATTGAGTCCATCTGCGCCGCTTTTGTTGAAATTGTCGTTGGTGTTGCAAGATTGCTTCCACGCTTGTAGTGAAACAGCGTGACACTCACTTGCCTATTCGTATCAAGGTCGAAGCGTCTGTTGCCGACCACGGGACGGGTGCGGTACTTTATGAACGACGTGTCAAGGAAACGCCTGAAAAGCGAGGATATACCTGACGAACCGTTATTCCGTGTGCATGTCCGCCAGTTGTCACAAGAAACAGAGTTCATTTGTTTGCCTATGCCAATCCATGCCATCACGTTCATATCCATCAGCACGTCACCGACAGAAATAGTGTCGTTGGCAAAGGCATTAGAGCAAATCCAGTCGTGGACTTGCATCGTTACAAGACGAACACTTTTGCTGCCACGGTAAAACCGGTCGGGCTGTATCGCCAATCCTTCGCCGTAGGTAACAACAGCACCGTTTGAATCGGTGTACGAATGCTCAATTGAATCCGATCCCGTGAGTTCGCTTGGATACACGTATTTGTATAAGTCGGTTTGTTCAGGAATGTACTGTCCTGCATTGTTCATCCGAATAAAATCCTCGCCGCACGAATCAATATACCATGTCCGATAATGAACAGTGGTTGGCATAAACTCTAATTTATCACCGTACCATTGTGCTGTATGGTTTGTATCGCCGGGTATAATAGGGGTCATATCAATTCCAGCACCGACGACATCCGCTTTGAATTTGCCGTTGATATGAAACGGTCGTCCCGCGTCGGGCATAAAGCCCTTCATGCCCATCATGATTTGGCTGAACAGTTTGTTCCGGTGTTCCTCACCTGTAAGGGGACGGCTGAGATCAAGGTGTGCACGCCGTCCCAAAACGGCACCGTTAGGTGTGAGCTTTCTTGCCTCCAATCTCCATGTTTCCCTCGCCGTATAATATGTCCATGTGGGATGGTCATGATCGAAGCAATGACCGCTTGAAAAATTGTAATAATTGTTCGCCTCAAAAATGGGCATGATCTTCAAGGAATCCATAAGTAGGATTGGCGCGAGTTCATAGCGTGACCCTTCGTAGTTACGCACAGAACTTGATGTGTCGTATGCCTTGCTATAACCGCCCAAGTAGCCGTACTGTCTTACACGATCGAAGGTATTGTAATTCCCCCAGTTAATGTAAGTCATAAATCCTCCCCAATCATGCTGACTCCAAATGCGTTTCACTGCGGGGGAAAGGAACTCACTAAGCGGATCTACTCCCTGTCCCTGCCAATATGTGTTTTGAGGAACGATGTGCCGGTATAACATCAAACCGCCTCCCTCGGTGATTGCATACTTGTTCAGTAGTAATGCACGGTAGCGGTGGTCAAGATACAGGTAGATCGGTGGCTCGTCGTTCAGGTAGATTGCGTCCAGCCGTGCATTCTTCACTTCTGGAATGTAGGGGTAATAGCGGATTGCCGTCATTGTGTCACCATTTGATTTTTGGCGTGCGCGGCGGTCGTCCAAGACATTCGAGCCGAGCCGGATGCGTGTTGTCTTAAACTCGTCCACGAAACCCTTTACCTCTCCAGCATACCATGCGTCCTCTTTTCCGCGAAACGTGCGGCGGGCATAATCGGTTTCGATTCGTATCCAGTCAAGGGCAACATCGCAGTTGCCCAAATACGCCGCCTCGATGTTCAAATGCGTTACCGAACCCGAATCCGCTCCGCAGGGAAAACAGTTCCCGTTTGTTTTCAGCATCAGTGAATTGTTGTTTGAGAGACGGTTAAATGGAGCTATAGTAGCACGGATTGCGCTATCTAACCAGAACTCCGCTGAGAGGGTTATCTCGTTTTCCCCCGCAGTGTAAAGCGGCAGCATATTCCGCCGGATAATGAAGTCCGCGCTGTCGGGGCTTGACCTGGCGACCTGCTTTCGTTTTGTGCCGTCCACCAACCCGCGACCTCTGTTCAGCACGGCACTGTCAATACTAACAAAGTTTGCAGGCATCCCGCTTTGCGCTGCCACCGTGTCGGGCACGGTTTGGAATTGGATGTAGGTGGGGACTGTATCTTTAGTAAGTGAATCTATAACCCAATCCCTGAACGACGCAGCATCACAGTTACCTGCCACACGCTTCGTATAGCGAATCCGCAAACGCAGCACCTGTGCGGTGTCAATCGCGGTAACAAGGTTATTCGCCCTGCGGAGTTTGACCGACAGAAACCACCGCTTGCCGTTTTTGTCGGCATGATTGATGTTATCTGCTGAATCACCGATAGCATAGCGGAACTGTGTGGGAAAGAGCTGATTTTTCAGGACAATGGTATCAGTGGTAGTGCCGTATCGCGCACGGGTAAAGAGAATCCGTTTGTTGCCGTTTTGGAATCCTTCGTACTCGCGGTGGCTAATAGGCGGCTCGTGGAATCCGAACGCCGCACCCGATGAGTCGCCCTCCTCACTGCGCCATGCGTCCGTCCAGTAACGGGTTTCATTACGTTGAAAATAATCAAAGCCCGATGTATTGACATATGGCACGGAAACTTCGGGGTCGTATTGCATTGCCATTAACGAAGGTACGCCGCCAACTGCGAGGACATAATGCTTTACATTGGGTTGTATGCGGGATGTCGCGTTGGCAGTATCTACTATTCCCGCAAAGCGGTTGTAGAGTTCTTGGTCAACGCGCCAGTCGCCAAGGGTGGGGTCAAAGTACATGCAGAGGAAACCGTCACGCCCGCCAAATCTGCGCCATGCATGATTTTGATAGGCGTTCAGGTGCATTGCCTTGTTTGCAGCGCGGACGCTGTTTCCCCACTGGTTTCCAAGGATGAACTCGCGCTGTTTGGGAAGGGTAAAGACAGATGTGTCGCTGAAATCAATGGCGTTCGCACCATAAACGGAGGAACTGAGCGGCTGGATTGTTTGGAGCGTCATGTGCTGCGCACAGAGGTTCGCCGCCACGCTGAAGAGCATG
>JAEUSO010000111.1:0-3343 GCA_016788605.1 Candidatus Kapaibacterium sp.
AAGTAAGGTACATCCTTGACAGGACGACCTGCAGAATACCATGCAAATGCAAGAAGGATGAATACTGCACACACGACTATCACCTGTATTTGATTTGATTGCCGATATGCATGATGTTGCTCCGAACGGAAGGAGTCATATTGATTGGTTGTATGGTCTTGGTGCGGGTTGTTAAGATGTTCAATAGCAGCCATGCGCTTTTGGACTAACGATTGCTCGTTTGCGCCAAGCTCGGCGGTTGCCACACACACAACCGCACCACGGTCGGTTTCAAGGAACACCGAGTCATGGCGGACAGTAAGCAGTGTTGCTTTGATGGCTTCCCGTCCGTTGGTAAATGTCCAACGTTGCATATGCGGAGAATGATAATGCGAATCATGGCATTGTAGATTCTGTACTGAATGTCCTAAGAATAAAATCGAAGTACAGATAAAAAATATGGTTCTTTGACAGATGTGTGTATGCATACGACGTTGATGTTTGCGATATACTGATAATTCCGATAGTACAAGACCCCGCCGATTACCGGACAAGAACCATTGTACCGCTTGATACCTTGCCACGCTCGGCTGAACGCACAACATACGTGTACGTTCCGGCTGGCATTTGTTCAGACGAACTGTTCCGTCCGTCCCAGAATACGGTGAATTCACCGTCGGCAACGGGCATGTCATTCATTATACAACGTACTGTCTTACCTTGGGCATCGTAGACAGTGATGGTAATATGCTGGGATTCCGCAACAGTAAAGCGGATAGTGAACACACCGGCAGACGGATTCGGATAAATCAGTTCGTCGGTATATGCGGCATTCCACAATACGGGAACCGACGTCATCATCGAATCATAACAATTTCTTGCACCGATGGTGTACGTGGCAGCAACATCCTTGTTCTTACGTGCAGAGGTTTCATTTTGCGGTATGTACGCCCTTACATACTCAACTGTTGCCGCTTGCGGTGAAACTGATACGCGAAGATGTCCAGAATTAGGAAGTATCTGCCCTTCAAAATAGCCATAGTCATCCGCCTGTCCCGCGCCTGAAAAATTCGGATGGCTTGGTTGTGGTGTAAGTTGGTACACAAGACAGTTTTTATCTTGCTTAGCAAAGAAATGATCATGACCATGAAAAAAAATTGTTACCCGGTGTTCAGTGAACAAATCTTTGAGTGGCTTATACCACCCCGGTCTGTTTTGTGCAAACCCGTCCGTACCGTTCAGGTTTTTCCCGCCCCATTCATACTTGTCGGCAAACTCCACACCGCCCCGTCCGTCAGGGTCGCCGCCCACAAGCTGGTGTGCAAACACAAAAGTGAAAGTACATGTTTTCGTTTCCAGCGTGCGTTTCAACCAATCATATTGAGCTTTTCCCAATGTCCATCTCCAACCATTTAATGAATCGGGTTTCGGCTTTGTGAACCAATAGGGATCTAACACAATGAATAATGCATCGCCCCACGTCCATGAGTAATAACCGCTTCGGCGACCGACAAACGGATAGGTGGTCGTATCACCTGAATAAAAACCGTCGGGTAACGGGTTAGGAAAATACTTAGTTCGCTCAAGAGTGTTCCATACGGCTATATTCTCTGGAGTTCCATTATTCAACCAACCGCATTCGCCTTCGTGATTTCCCAATGCCAAAAACAATGGTATCGAATGACATGATGTTTCATAATAGCTTCTCATAAAATGAGTGCGTTTGTTGATTGTGTCGCGAGTCACCTTGCCGGAAGAATTCTTGAGTTTGTCACTCATAATCACATCACCCAAATCAATCATAAAATCAGGTGAGTCAGCTAGCTGGTTTTGCAAACAAATACGGTAGAGCGACGTGTCGCTTTGCTCATCGCAATGTGGATCGGCTTGTACGGTGAACCGGAAAGCACTGCCTTTACGCCGTTGTGTATGAAATCTCCTCTCCGGCAACGAAGAGAATGTCCCTGCTCCCTGCTTCCGATAGTTAACACGGTACACATAAGGCGAATTCGGTTGCAGTCCGCGCAATTCAACAAATACGGCTTCGTCGGCTTGAACACGTTTCCAATCGGATGAGTCGGAATAGTTACCGCTTGATGTTCCATATTGAACCCGGAGTTCTGCCGGTTCGGCAAACAAAAGTTGGACGGTGATGCCGGTATCTGTCGGTCTGCCAAGTATCTCGGTATGGAGTAGTGACTGTGCATGTAACTGAAGCGGATGCAAAATCACAATGATGAATAAGAATACGAGAATAGTACGTAACATCTGCGTTGTAAAAAAATTAGTTTATAGGTAAATGAACAGGTCGTACCAAGTGTAGTAAATGTTGTTATCGAAGAACATGTAAGGCAACGGGAATCGTAGAACCATTTTCCAATACAATGCGTACCATATAGAATCCGCTTGGCAGAGTACCAGCGCCGGTTACAGTGCCCCAACTCCCTTGTTCAATGTCTGTTTGCAGCACTATCTTTCCTTGCAATGTGACAACTTCAACATGTGCAGAAACAGGTAATGGTCTGCTAAGTGTAACATATAGAGTATTCATGCCCGCCTGATACATAGCATGGCATCTGGGCAGCGCGTTGTCAGTACTGTTTTCCACTGAACTTAACCGTTGGCGTATTGTGTACCGGTGAGCGATTTCACCATTTTTTCGAGTACCCGACTGGGTGTCTGCTGGTAAGTATGCGCGAACAAAATCCACAGTCACACTGTCGGTATTCACTTGCACACGTAAGTGTCCGGTGCCGTCGCGTGTCACATCCGTATAAGCATCGGCATTGGCAAGCACGCCTATCTGATACGTTGAATCCGCAGCCATCGGGGTTTCCTGATAGACAATACCGTCAAGTTGCTCCCATGCGTACAGATGGTCGTGACCTTGAAAGAAGATGTTCACTCCGTACTTGACCATCAATTGATGTATTGGTGCTTCCCAACCGGGACGCTCAGTGTTGAATTGCCAAACATTTTTGTTGTTGTACCCGCCCCACTCATTAAACTTTGCCATAGTAACAGCACCGCGACCTTGACCTCGCACATGGTGGGCAAACACAAATTTGTATCGAGCGTCACTGCCCGCCAAGGTTCTCCTGAACCATTGATATTGCTCTTCGCCTAAAGTCCAATCCCAAGTCTGAGGTTTCTCGTTCACATCACAATGTCTATAGACATCCAGTACAACGAACAATGCATCGCCCCACGTAAAAGCGTAATAATTTTCGGGCAAGCCGATTCCATAACCTTCGCTTACGGTGTTCCCAGAATAGAAATGATTCGGTATAGGGTTCGGATAATAAAACTTACGCCACTGCGTGCCATAAACCGCAATGTTCTTACCGTCATTTTGCTTCAGGTA
>JAEUSO010000111.1:3353-10053 GCA_016788605.1 Candidatus Kapaibacterium sp.
TCTCCCCTTCATGATTCCCTAAACAGAAAAAAAACGGAACCGAATGACACAATGTATCAAGGTATTGAAGATAATCTTTATGCAAGGCATCCATATCTGCACTGGTTGTCTGCTCGGGTGTATGGTCGTCGCCGAATGTGTCTCCCAACGACAGCATAAAGTCGGGATTATCACGCACCTGATTTTGCAACGTAACTTCATACATGCTTCGCACACCTTTCTTATCATAAAGATGTTCATCTGCCTCTACTGTAAAGATAAAGGGCTTCCCTTTTGCACGTTGCGTATGAAATGTGTATTCAGGTGTTATCGAAAACTGGTTTCCACCGCCAGCCATACGCCATTGCATTCGGTAGTAATATCGTGTATCAGGCAGTAATCCGATTAATTCCACTTCATCTGGTGTACCTGCCTTGGTCGTCATTCGAGAGGTTGTCACACGATACTCTCCACTCAGTGTTCCATATTGAAGAAAATACTCGGACGATCCTGAAAAATATATGCTTACTGTTATCGAAGTATCTGTAGGTCGTCCAAGAATAACTGACCGTTGTTGTGCATACATTGAAAAACTGGAGAGAACCATAATCAATGCCACAAGACAAAAACGTGTGTTCCTAACGTTGGAGTTATGTTGGCAATGGCAAATGTTTCCCAATAACTGACTGACTGTGTTGTTCATGTCCCCAAAATCGACTTTTAATAAAACTCTACACTTAACATGAACGATTAGTATTCATATCAAAGATTAAAGTTTAATATCATCGAAATTTTTTTGAGTTGTAGAGACGCGCCGAGGCATGTAATCAACAGTATTACGGGATGGGCGTTCCCCGTTTTTTCGTCCTGTCAAGTGCTACACTTGACAGCTTCGTTCCACTGTATCTTCTACGTGTTTTCTGGGCACGTGTAGCACCTGCCCGGACTACAATTTCTAAAAAGACTGATGTTGAAACAAATAGAAATTATACTCATCGCACTATAGAGTATTTTGCAAGGGTTAAGACACTATTGCAAGATTAGAAAACAGATGAAGAAAGCAACATCATGAAATACCCACGTAAACTCTCTTCTGGCGCGAACAATACGGTAATTGTTCTGAGCGAAACCGAAGTAGGCAAACTTTACACGGATGATACTCGCTCGGATATAGGTAGTGAGGCAACTAAAATGCAGTTTGCCAATGCTATCAACTCGCTGGTGGTGCGATTTTCACGATTAGAGTATAATGAAGAACTATCTGCCGAGATGTTAGTGATGGAGCGTATATACCCGATTGACTTTAGAGCGTATGAAGTTGAGATACGTGAATTGTGGTTTGATGTTTTTGTGGATGAATTACATCAATTGCACACAGCAGGATTTGTTCACCGCGATATACAACGTCCCTCAAATATTGCTGGTTTGACATTCGATAATATATTACTAACGCCACAAGGATTGCGTTTGATAGATGTTGGAATTTCTGCTCTACGAACACAAGTAGGGGATGCGATATTTGAGAAGTATGTTGAGAATGAAAAGAAAGAGATAGAAGAGTTTAAAGAGTATTTTTTGAATAGGTGAACTCTCATCCCTCTCCCTCCACAATCTTTATTTCTTCTTAGGTTACATCATACAACTGATACACAAGGCGGTTGATGCGGGCTTCTGCATGGGCGATACGCGCTTCTATCTGCTCTCGCTTGGTGGCAAGCGTTGCCTCCTGTTTTTGCTTGTTCAACTCCAAGAGTTGGGTAACAAGGGTGATAACATTACTATCTTGACAGTCATTAAATGTATATCGCAATTGGCAACAGCACATATGCTTTCCCTTCAATGGTATTCTGAATAATTGGAACATGAACTTCATTATTTTGAATTGATGCAGAAATCATGTCTATGAAGTTTGTCTTTAGATATGACCAAACAGATTTTCCTGCAAGATCATAGATATCACCATCCATATTGATTTTGATTACTTTCGCTAATACAGTCCACTCACCAGCGTAAAGGTCAGTTAAAGAGTTTGCTCGCGCAAAATGCTCATATACTTTTAGTACATGTTTAAAATTGCCTGATTCAAGAACAATATCGCTTAATTCCGTTTGAGGAGGTAGTGACTGATAGAATGCTTCACTTACAGATTTATAGTATTCTCTCTCTTGCTTCTTCATGTCCAAAGCAAGTAGAAGTTCATTACGTTTCGCATCTCTGTTCTGTAAAGTATATTCATCATCTCCAAGTTTCAAAGGAGAATGTTTTGTAATTCTATCAATAGCATCAGCACCCATTCTATAAGTCTCTTCTGTTCTCCGAATCGTGACATCAAATATTGGTATGATATCTTTAAATAACTTCGAGAGTGATGTTAGCGGGTTCGGACTTATCGTTCCTGTTAATTGAATGATGTCGCCAATGAAAACATCATCACTAAATCCACTCTCAATAGGTTTAATCAACTCTTGCTCGTTTAGTACAGTCAGTAGTTTGTTAAACAGTGCCGCCTGTGGGTACTTAACAGTAGTAGAATATTGAGATTCTATACTACTTTGATATTTCGCAGAACCGCCAAGCTCACCTTCTGCTTTAAGAAATCCAAGCAGGGTGTCCATACCTCCCTTCAATTTAGCTTGTGCTTGTTTTTCTTTAGCATTACTTTGCTTGCTTTGGACAACTTTCTCTTCGATGATTCCATCTTCAAGTGAAGCGATGAATGCTGTAAGCATGGGAACATCAAGGTAAACAGGGTGAATTAGCTTCATTGTAGGTTTCGAGTTGGATTTCATTACTGGTCTCCCTCCACAATCTTAATTTCTTCTTCGGTTACATCATACAACTGATACACAAGGCAGTTAATGTAATTCATATAGCTCTCGTACTGCTTCTCGAAGTGTTGCACAAGCGCGGAGATGGTCTCGTAGGCAAGTTGTTTGGCGGTCATGGTGTTGGTGCATCATGAAATAATGAGTACGGCGCAACGAAAATACAGAGCAACGTGCGTTTCGAGTTCGCTCAACACGCAGTTTCGAGTTCCCTCAAATGACAGGAGAAAGAAGTTGAGACCTCTCCCCATCCCTCTCCGGCGGGGAATTCGTTTGGGATTGGCGAGGGGGTTTCGTTTGGGAGTGGGTATTAGTTTGAAGCATAACGCCGGAACGTTGGATAGCGGTGGACTGTGCTTTCCGGCAAGGGAACATTGCTGGCGGAGCAGAGGGCGCGGTGCCG
The DNA here is from genome assembly GCA_016788605.1 of Candidatus Kapaibacterium sp. Classification (GTDB taxonomy): domain Bacteria; phylum Bacteroidota; class Ignavibacteria; order Kapaibacteriales; family NICIL-2; genus JAEUSO01. The sequence continues at coordinate 6,561 of JAEUSO010000111.1, forward strand.
GCTTGTCCCATTATCCTACAAGTTCAGTATAGAGTGTTTCGTACTGCGGGATGATGAGTTTGGTGTCGAATTTTTCTGTTGCGGTGCGGCGGGCGTTGGCACTGAATACTTCCCATTTCTTTGGGTTGGTGAGCAGTTCCGCCGTGTACTTTGCCATGCGCGTCACGTCGCCGAATTCGGCGATGTAGCCGTTCTCGCCGTGGGTGACGACTTCGGGGATGCCGCCCACATTGGATGCCACAACCGGTACGCTGCAACTCATTGCCTCTAATGCCGATAATCCGAAGCTCTCGGATTGCGACGGCAGAAGGAACACGTCCGCCGCCGAGAGGATTTGCGGGAGCGCGGTCTGTTTACCCAAAAACATGACGGCATCGCTGACGTTAAGTTCGCGTGCAAGACGTTCGGTGTCGGTGCGGTCGGGTCCGTCGCCCACAAGGATCAGCTTGGCATTTATGGTGTTGCGAACCTCGGCAAGAATGCGGATTGTATCTTGCACCCGCTTAACGGCGCGGAAATTAGATATGTGCATGAGGATTTTTTCGCCATCCTTAGCCACACGGCGGCGGAGTGAATCGCATCGTTCGGGTTCGCGCACATAGAGCGACGTGTCCACAAAGTTGCTAATTACGCGGATGTCGTTGCGGGGCGTGAAGTTTTGTTTGGTTTTCTCGAGTAGATACTGCGATACGGCGGTGACAGCATCGGACTGGTCGAGCGAGAATTTGACAAGCGGATGGAACTCCGGCTCTAATCCAACTAATGTAATATCCGTACCGTGCAGGGTTGTTACTAGTTTAATGGAACCATTTGTATTCAGAATTTGCTTTGCCAGATAACCGCTGATGGCGTGCGGTATGGCATAATGAACGTGAAGAATATCTAATTGTTCATATTTGACAACATCAATAATTTTGCCCGCCAACGCCAAGGTGTACAGTTGATGTTCCATAAGCGGGTAGCTCGGAATTTCGACTTCGTGGAAATACACGTTGTCCTGAAACCGGTCTAACCGGATCGGGAGCGCGTAGGTGATGAAATGCACCTGATGCCCGCGCTTGGCAAGTTCCATACCGAGTTCGGTGGCAAGAACACCACTGCCCCCGTAGGTTGGATAACATACGATACCGATTTTCATTCAGTTTATCTGAGTTTGTGAAAAATACTCCTGCAAGTACGACCGACCCCGATATGTATTTTACGATTGAGTCAGCCCAGCAGGCGGAACTCAAGGTGAAGGCGTCGCAGTTTATTGCCAAGGCGATTCCGATTACCACAAAGGAACATGCATTTGAGGAGTTAGACCGCATCCGCGCCGCCTATTACGATGCAAACCATCATTGTTTTGCATACCGGCTTGGCGCACAGGGCTTGGAATTCCGTACCGCCGACGACGGTGAGCCAAACGGCACTGCGGGAAAACCGATTCTCTTTGCCCTTCAAAAATACGGTGTCAGCGACACGCTTCTTATTGTTACCCGATATTTCGGCGGAACAAAGCTCGGCACAGGCGGATTAGCCCGCGCATATAATGATTCGGCGGACACAGTATTGAGTATGTGTACGCGCAAGCCGGTGTACCGGACAACCTCGCTCCGCGTGTACTGCACATACGAAGACGTAAAATCTATCTTGAAACTGATTGACAAGTTTGCCATCAGCCACGAGGATGAATATCACGATGCGATAGAATTCCGTGTACGGATTCCTTCGGCGAAGACCGATGTGTTTATTGCGGAAGTAACGGCACTGACAGCGGGTCGCGCCGGTTGCGTCCTCAATCTTGACTAATCAGACCAGACAGAGAAAGACACTATCCTGTTTATCAACTCATCATATCATCACATTACACTATGACAATCTCAACTAGCACCAATCTCTTCGACTACGAAATCCTCATCCGCCGCTACGATATGGCAGACCGGTACGCATCATACTGCCCGCAACTTCAACTGATGATAAAAGGCACAGCCCACGAAGAAGTTGAAAATGCCATGAAAGATGTCATCAGCAAGCACATCGCCGATTTGAAAGCTGCGGCACCGGATAACGACTAAGTATGTCTCATTCACTCCCTCTTGCCAATAATCGCAAGGGGGATTTTTTTCTCTGATGCACGAAACAACCTCGACGTATAACCGCACGTATTTCCTTGCGTCGCGCTTCGAACTCCATGCTGTTGTTCTGGGCGGGCTGCTCTCCTTGTTGTCACAGTTCCTACCCGAACTTAGAACCTCGATTACAGTTCTGCTTCTTGCTATCATCCTCTTTTATGAGTACGCATTTCCGAAAACGTACATGGGGCTTGCAGGGCGCACATGGATATATGCCATCGCCATTATTGTATGTGCTGTTTCCATCACATTGACCGTATTCCATGTTGACTGGTTTTATATGATGTCATTCATTGTCATTGAGTCAGTTGTGCGCTTTGTCTTTTGGGTGGGATTCGTGTTCGAGTTTATGGCGCGAAGCGGAATGCGCCGTTGGATACCGGCATTATTTTGCTATCTGATGATGATCATTCATTCTATCATCACGCAAGAAAATCAGATACTCTTTGCATTCATTACCAATATTGACTCACTCACGGGTTCACTATTCAGGTTGTGGGGTTCATCCACGCTCATCAGCGTGGTAGCATACACCGTCAGTTCGCTGCTCATGTTTGGTATTCTCGGCGGGATAATCGCAATGCAATGGCGGTGAATGGCACTAACCGCTTCACGGTGTATTACTTTTCCCGAAATTCGCGTCACAGAGTCCGGTTGTTCAACATGATACATTCACAGATATGAAGAGATTATTTGTATTCACCGCAATAGTACTCGCAATCGTGCTTACAAGCAGGGTTCACGCACAGTGGGCTATAATGAAAAGCGATGCGGAAGTGAATATCAAGAAGGGGATGAACTACATCTACAATACAAATTTCGACAGCGCAGAGGTGTGCTTCCGCAATGTTATCCAAATGTATCCCGAACACCCCTCCGGGTATTTTCTTGATGCAATGGTGGATTGGTGGAGGATGCAAATTGATAAACGGAACAAGAGTTACAGCGATCAGTTCCTGCAAAAGGTTGAGCGCGTTGTTACTGTGTGTGATGCCTTGACGGATAAAAACGAGTTTGATATTACGGGTCTCTTTTTCAAAGGCGGGATTCTGGGTTTTCGAGGACGGTATTATGCAAGTAACCAAAGCTGGCTCAAAGCGGCAAACGACGGACGCGAGGCGTTCGACATCCTGATAAAATGCAGCAAACTTGCACCCGGCAACCACGACATCATGTTAGGAACGGGTATCTATAACTACTTTGCAGCAGCACTGCCCGAGCAGTATCCCGCACTAAAAACAGTGATGGTGTTTTTGCCGAATGGTGACAAAAAATTAGGTATTCTGCAATTAGAGGCGGCGGGCAACAAAGCCAAGTATGCAGCAGTTGAAGCTAAGGTTGTGCTTCAGCAAGTGTATGGAAATCAGTTTGAACGCAAT